>CAZNAQ010000058.1:0-4668 GCA_964571265.1 uncultured Gammaproteobacteria bacterium
ATAATGGCCGGTGACCATAAACCTTTTTTATCCAAATATTTTTTAGCGTAATCAAGTTCTCTGATCAAGGTAAACATGGGGGCCCCGGCTCCGGTTACCTGAGAGGTGGTGCAGATAGAACCACTACCGATACCACATTTGACCGCATCGGCTCCGGCCTCGGCCAATCTCAGATAGCCATCAATACTGGCTATATTTCCTCCGATTACCATCACTTGTTTTCCGGTTAGCTCTTTTACTTTTTTAACTTGGTCTATTACCGGCGGACAGTTTCCGTGGCTACTATCAACAACCACTATCTTTACCCCTATTTTCAGGGCTTCTTCCACTCTTTCCAAGTCTTTGGTTTCCGGACCGATAGCGATTCCGCACAGGGTTTTTCCTTCATGACTAGCATAGTTCATGTTGAAAAAATCTTTCATAAAATAAATTCCCTGAAATTGACTGTCTTGGTTAACTATCGGTAAAACCGAACACCTTTGTTCGTTCAGTAAGCGATCCTTGATCTTTGAGTAAGGGGTATCCAGGTTCTCCACCTTCAATTCTTCAAAGGGGACCATCCATTCTTGAATAGATTCTGTCATTCTTTCTTTGACCTTAAAAGCTATATCTCTGGTAAAGAGAATTCCTTTAAGGATTTTTTCTCCGTTGACCACCGGAATAGTGCTGAAATCATGTTCGCTCAGGATATCCCAAGCTTTTTCTAAAGAATCTTCAGGGTGAACACACATCGGTTCCGGAATCAATCCGGGCTTGTGATCGACCACCTCTCTGGCCCACTGCAGTTGTTTTTCCGGATCCTTGGTCCGATACAGGATACCACAACCACCGATTTCAGCCAAAGCTTTTCCCAAATGTGGTCCGCTCAGGGTGTCCATGGCGGCACTTAAAAGAGGGAAGGGCAGTTTTAATCCTTTGATTTCGGTGGTCAAGTCAACATCAAAAGGTGATATCTCGGAGTATCTGTCCCGGAATGTGATTTCTTTTAGAGTGTAACCGGTCACGGGTTGACTTACCTGTCCCACAAGTTGCGGATAGAGTCTTCGGTAAATATCTTGGGATTTGTTGTAAGGCGACCTTTCAAAATTCATATCTTCCTCCTTTTTTGTAGTGATTTTAAAAGAACAAAAAATATAACAAACCACCAAATTATTTTGGTGGTTTGAAAAATTGTTTAGACTATTTTTACCACAAAATTTAAATTAAATCAAGATTTTTATATATTGACCTTTGGGTCCAATCATAATAGAATTAAGACATAATTAAATATTAAATTCAAATTTATGCAAAAAACATTAAAAAATTTGGCCAAGGCTTTTATTGGAGAAAGCCAGGCCAGGAACAGATATACTTTTTATGCCAAGACCGCCAAGAAAGAGGGGTATAATCAATTAGAAGAGATTTTTCTCTTAACAGCCGAGAATGAAAAGGAGCACGCCAAGTGGTTAATGAGGATGATCAATGATCTGAAAGAAAAAAGTGGTCAGTCTCCTGAGGAATTGAAGGAGATAGAGGTTGAAGCCGGCGCTCCGACCATATTCGGCACCACTCAAGAGAATCTGAAATCAGCTATTGAAGGAGAAAATCATGAGAATACTCAGATGTATCCTGAATTCGCTCAAGTGGCTGAAGAAGAAGGCTTACCGGAAATAGCTAAAAGATTAAGGCATATTGGAAAGGCAGAGGAACATCATGAGGAAAGATTCCAGGCCTTCTTAAAACA
The DNA here is from genome assembly GCA_964571265.1 of uncultured Gammaproteobacteria bacterium. Taxonomy (GTDB): domain Bacteria; phylum Patescibacteriota; class Patescibacteriia; order Patescibacteriales; family JAGXOH01; genus CAZNAQ01. The sequence continues at coordinate 1,724 of CAZNAQ010000058.1, forward strand.
GATCCAGGACGGAACTATGTTTAAAAAGGAGCAATCAATCGAGTGGATGTGTCGAGAGTGCGGGTATGTTCATCAAGGTGAACAACCTCCTCAAGAGTGTCCGTCCTGTAGTCATCCCTATAATTATTTTCAGATCAAGTGCGAGAAATACTAAATTAATTTTATGATCAAAAAAAATCAAATCTACAGATGCAATGTTTGCGGAAACATCGTGGAGGTTCTTTATGCCGGAGGCGGTCAACTGGTTTGTTGTGGTGAGAACATGGAGTTTTTAGAAGAAAAAATAGACGATGTTGGAGAGGAAAAACATGTCCCTGTAGTTAAAAAAGACAAGTACAGGGTAAGGGTTACCGTGGGAGCGGTGCTTCATCCGATGCAAGAGGATCATTACATAGAATGGATAGAATTGGTCAGTAAAGATAGAACTTACCACAAGTTTTTGAAGCCCGGAGATACTCCAGAGGCTGAATTTTTCGGAGTGGATTCTGAACAGCTAACCGTTAGAATATATTGCAATGTTCATGGTCTCTGGAAAAAAGAGTAGGAAATTGCAGTAGATAAAAACCAACCAAAACACCCTGATAACTCAGGGTGTTTTGGTTTTTAAAGGATTTGATTTAAGGGTTTACTTCCATTTCCCGGACCTTAGTATGGAGATTATTAGGCCCAAGCCTAAGAAGCTGGCTAAAAGGAAACCAATTATACCGATGGCCGGATAGCCCAGAATAAAGGGTGGAGCTCCTTGCATAAGGACTAGGGAGGAGCCTATAATAAGGGCGGCTATGATCAAACTTAGAGAAAGTCTGTTGCTGGCCCGATCGATTTCGTTTATCAACTTTTCCAAACCTTTATGCTCAAAACCCACATCAACCTTTCCTTTTTTTATAGCCCTTAAAAACCAAAGAATATCTTTGGGAAGGACTTCTAATAAGTGAAACAGTTCTCTTACTTTTTCATGTCCTTTTCTCCAAAGGATTTGAGGAGAGTATTTTTTTTCTAATAATTCTTGGGCAAAGGGTTTGGCCTGGTCAATGATATTGAATTCGGGGTCTAGTTTTTTAATAGTACCTTCAGTGGTTATCAACGCCTTGGCCAGAAGGGCCAGGTCGGTCGGAATCTTTATTTTATGTTTAGTGATTATTTCCAGGATCTCCGGAATCAACTTGTTCATTCGGATCTGTTTCAGGGGTAAACCGTAATATTTATTGATCAGGTCTTGAATATCTCTTTTTAGTTTTTTGGAATCCTTACTGATATCAGTGGCCTCCATTTCCTCTAAAGTGGAAACGATTCTTTCAGAATTATTCTTGACTATACCCATGAGGATATCTATTAAACTGTCCAAAGTGTTGGAATCCAGTCTTCCTATCATTCCAAAATCCAAGAGAGCAATAGTCCCGTCCTCTTCTATAAATATATTTCCTGGATGAGGATCGGCATGGAACAGTCCGTCCTCAAAGATCTGTTTTAAAAATATTTTACTTGATCTTTGAGCGATAACCTTGGGTTTTATTCTTTCCCAACCTTCTTCTTGTTTAAGTAAGAAAGAGAGTTTTTCCCCTGTTATATATTCCATGGTCAGGACCTTGGAAGAACTTAGCTTCCAATAGACCTTAGGTATGCGGACATCGGCTTTTTCTTTAAAATTGTTTCTAAAGGCGTCAATGTTTCTGCCTTCGTTTATGAAGTCCAACTCCTGTTTAATACTTCTTTTGAACTCCTCAACTATCTCTACTGGTTGATATAGTTGGGTGGAGATGAATTTTCTTTCCACAAAACTGGCCAGGTCTTTAAGAATGGAGATATCAGAGTCTATAAGAGGTTCAATTCCCGGTCTTTGTATCTTAACAGCCACCAATTCTCCGGTTTTTAGTTTAGCTTTATGGACTTGACTTAAGGATGCCGCTGCCAAAGGCTCTTTATCGAATTCCAAAAAAAGTTTTTCCAAAGGTTTTCCCAATTCTTTCTGCACTTGTTTCTTAGCTTCTTCAAAAGAAAAAGGTGGTACCTCGTCCTGGAGTTTGTTCAGTTCTTTGAGGAAATCTTGAGGCACCAGATCCGGTCTGGTGCTGAGGATTTGGCCCATTTTAATAAAGGTCGGGCCTAATTCTTCGCAGACCAGTCTTACTCTTTCCGGAGGGGTTAATGAACTTACTTTTTGTTCTTTTTCTTTTTTGTAAAAAAAACCTTTCCTGAGCTTGAAGTATTTTAAAAGACCGCTTTGGTCAAAAACATGACCCAGTCCATATCTGGTGATCACAGTCAGAATGTTTTTCATCCTCCTGAAATTTTTGTAGTTTTTTCTAAGTTTAAGCATATCGCTATTTTATCATCAAATTATTCGGGATTCAATTTGTGTTTGACTAACAGGGTTTAAATTACTATTGTATTAGTATATAAGCAAGAATCTTTAATTATGAGAACAAGGGTAAAAATAAAAGTTTTCGGCTTGGTTCAAGGGGTTTTTTTCAGGGAGTCTACTAGAAAGAAGGCCGAAGAGTTGGGTGTCCAAGGTATGGTCAAGAATAAGGAGGACGGCTCTGTTTATATAGACGCCGAAGGTGAAGAGGATGATTTAAGGAAGTTGGTGGATTGGTGTCATCAAGGTTCGGCCGGATCCAGGGTGGACAAAGTAGAGTATGATTTTATCTCTGATCTAAAAAATTATCAAGAGTTTAAAATAGAGTTTTAAAGATATGGAAAGTGGTTTTCTTGTAGTCAATAAGCCAATCGGCCCGACTTCTCATGACATGGTGGATAAGCTGAGAAGAATAAGTGGTATAAAAAAAATAGGTCATGCCGGAACCTTAGACCCTTTTGCCAGTGGTGTTCTTGTTTTGGCTGTGGGAAGGTCGGCCACAAAAAGAATATCTGAAATAGCTAAGACTGACAAAGAGTATATCGCTGATATCTGTTTGGGGGTTGTAACCGACACTTATGATAAT
>CAZNAQ010000059.1:0-4609 GCA_964571265.1 uncultured Gammaproteobacteria bacterium
AAATTGGTTTCATTCAGGTTTGAATTTTAAGGAGGTTAGAGGTTTAGAGGGAGTTAAAGAAGCCGAGGTTAAAATAAAAAAAGTCAAATTAAGAGTGGCTGTGGTAAATGGCATCGGAAATGTTAAGCCCGTCCTTGATAATCTGCATAATTATGATTATGTAGAGGTTATGAGTTGCCCTGGAGGATGTATCGGAGGAGGGGGTCAACCCATACCCACCACTCAGGAGATAAGAGAGAAAAGGATTCAGGCTTTGTATAAAGTAGATTCTGGCCAAAAATTAAGAAAAGCTCATGAGAATGAGGGTGTAAAGGATATTTTAACCTGGTTGAAACAAAACAAAATAGCTCATAATGTCTTACACACCAATTATAAAAAGAAAAGCTAAAAATATGATCAATGTCAAAGAAAAAGCCTTGGACAGGCTTAATGTTAATTCAATTGCTCAATTCATGGTTTTGGGCAGTATAGCTCTTTTCTTACCCTTTCTTTTGCACATCCAGTGGATAACCGGCCCAGTGATGAACGCCATCTTTATTTTAACTCTTTTTTTGTTCGGTATTAGAACAGCTGTGGTGGTGGCCCTGGTGCCCAGCCTAATGGCTTTGTCCGGAGGTCTTTTACCAGCTGTTTTGGCCCCGGTAATCCCTTTTATCATGTTATCAAATATAATCTTTATTTTTTCTATTGATTTTTTGTATAACAGTTTAAGGAATCCGGAGCTAGGCTATTGGCTAGGAGTTGTAACCGGTGGAGCCTTAAAGTTTTTGTTTTTGTATTTCAGTGTAACTTGGATACAAGGACTTCTTCTTCAGGGTTCTTTTGCTCCCCAGGTAGCCCAGATGATGAGCTGGCCACAATTCTTTACTGCCTTTTTAGGAGGAGTTATGGCCTGGGGTGTCTTAAAAGCTTTAAGGAGAATTTAATCTAGGTTATACTCAAAAATATAAATATCACCGTCAGAGATCATTTCATAGAAGTCAGCCTCTAACCTGGCTTCTTTTTTTATCTTGTCAAAAGCCCACCAGTATTCGTTTAATATAAAATATCCCTTATCAACCCCTGTTAACTCCATGGCCTTGGCCATGGTCTCTCGGTCCGGTTTTTGGTAGACCATATCCAGATAGTGGGCATACAACTTGCCTCCGGTGGGTATGGGGTAGAAATAAATATCATCCTTTAGGTAGCGTTCAAAACCGAATTCCCTCAAGGCAGCCACGCTTACCTGTTGATTAGCTAAGACCAGGTAATCTTCACCTTGGGCTTTTTTTTCAACTTTTTTTACGGCCTCTATGTCAGCCTGGCTAATAGAATAGAAGCGAGAATTGTGATAAGGGTCGAAGCGAGGGTAGCTTAAATAAACAGATGCCAGTATAAGGGAAATACCCAAAAGGACCATACTTGTCTTTAGGATCCTGTTTTGCCTATATATTTTAGAAATTAAAAAGTTTAAACTCACAATGATTAGGGGTAGAAAAAATATGGTGGCCAACTCTAGTATTCTTTGTGAATAGTCACCCCTTTCATAATCAATTAGAAGTTGGAAGTCGAGAACCAGGGAGGCAAGGCAGGAAAAGAGCAGGATCAAGCCCAGGCCAGAATAAAGGAATAGAGGGTGAGAGGTTACTTTTCCGTATCTTTTGCTTTTGTAGGCGATAAGAGCCCCGGCGATTATCAGACCGGCGATGAAGTATATTTGATTCAAGCCATAGAAATAAACGAAGTTAAGGGCAAAGTGATATTGGTTCGGTATACTGAATTCGGGCAAGGACAGAAGATTTCCGAGCTCGATACTTGATAGACTTTTGAGACCGGCCCCACCTCCAATAATAAGGGCCAAGGGGATGAGTATGAATAGGGATGAGTAAAAAATATAGATCAGATTTTTTTTGGAGATGTTTAGAAAGTTTTTTTTGGGTAGTAAATACAGGCCCAGTCCAAAAGTGAAGAATAGGGCCGGGATCCCGGCTAAGGGGTGGGTCAAGAAAGCGGCCAAGGACAAAAGAAATATCAAGCTCCACTCCCACCAATCCTTACAATCAAGACTAAGAGCCAAGGCGATAATAACAAACACATAAGCCAAGTTCTGAGGGATGGTGACTATAAAAATGGATATGGGAAGTATTAGAAGAAAGAAGGTTATCAAAAGGCTTTTTTTGTACCCCAGTCTGCCCCTTAAGCCATAGATGAAAGCAAAGGGAATGAATAAGGAGCCCAGGACCGGAACCAAAAATTTATTAAGACTTGCTATGGATATGGAGCTTATCTGGTGTAGGGTGTTTATAAGTGAATATTCTCCTATATAGTACCAGGTTTTGGGCGTGACCAGGCCTTGTTTTTTTATCAGTTCCATTGCGGTCTCATGTATAAAAGGATCAAAACCGTAACCGATTTTGTAGACAAGGGTAGCCACCCCGACACACAAAAAGAAATGAAGTTGTAAAAGATGTTTGGAAAAGACATTTTTTCTGTTTATGGAGATAAGAAGAATGATGCTTGTCAAAAAAAGGATCAGAAAGAAGGAGTTAGGGACTTTTTGCCAAGGAGAAATGATGCTTTCCAAGGTCCCGGAATCTATCAATATATAGATTCCAACAAGCCAGAGAAAAAGATATATAAAAATCTCAGAAAAGTCCGATCTTTTTGTTTTAACTTGTACTTTTTTTTGTTTTTTTGCTAAAGTCTTGAGAAATAAGTGCTTTAATATTATAATGGAGATTATAGTACTTAGAAAAAGTGTTAAGTATATACCCGCATTGTTCAAAGAATAAAAGTGATAGATCAGTGATCCGGTGGCGGATATCAAGGTTACAAACACCAAAAGGGCGAGTAATATTTTTGTCCAGTCCGGTTTCATAAGGTGGGTCGCAATATTTAATAAGTTTATTCCTTACTATTCTAACAAATTTTATGTTTGATACCAATTACCAAAAGTGCGACAAATTGTTTTTTCATGATAGATTTATGGAAAAGACTGTTTTAAGGATAATACCTTATTGGATAGTACCCAACCATTTTACTTTGATCCGTTTTTTGACCACACCGATAGTCGGTCTTTTAATGTATTATCAGCATCACTCCATAGCTCTTTTGGCTTTTTTGTTAGTGGCTTTTACAGACACCATAGACGGCTCTCTGGCCAGAACCAGGGACCAAATAACCAATTGGGGCAAGGTCTATGACCCCTTGGCTGATAAGGTACTCATAAGTTGCGCCGTGTTTGTTATTGTTCTTAAGTACATAGGTGTTTGGACGGCCGGCATTATTGTCGGATTGGAACTGGCCATAATAACCGTAGCCTGGTTTCGTAAAAAAAGGGGGGCTGAGATACAGGCTAATGTTTGGGGAAAGATCAAGATGGGCCTTCAGGTTTTAGGTGTAGTCATATTGCTTTTGTTTTTAGTTTTTAACGTATCTCAATTCCTGCCCTTTGCCTCGGCTACTCTCTATTTGGCTATCGCTTTTGCTGTGGTCAGTCTTTTGAGTTACGGTATATAAAAGAACTTAAGAAATTCAATAGATCCGGGTCCTGCCCCCCCTGGGGGGCAGGATTTTTATGTCTTGATATCTTGATATATTTTTGTTAATATAGGCAAACTACCAAAATTTACAATGACTTATGAGAATAAAAGGGTTTTTAAAAGATAATTGGCATATATTGACAGTAATGGCTCTGGCGCTTGTTTTTTTTGCCGGAACTTCTTTTTATAATTCCCAAGTGCTTTATCCTGATTTTTTAAAATGGGGTTCGCCTGATGAAAATGCCAACTATGTTTTTATAGAAACCTATTCTCAAACAGGTGATTTTCGTATTTTTGAAAAGCATAATCTATATTCTGATGAGATAATCAGGACCCGAAGCATCAGGAGTGATGACGGCTATTTGAAGCCGGTCAGTTTTTTGGGAATGCCTATAATTTACGGCAATATCTGCAAAGTCTTCGGTTTGAAAGTGGCCCCTTTTATAACCCCTTTCCTGGGTTCTTTGGGAGTGATCTTTTTCTACCTTTTGGTCAAGGAGGTCTTTGGAAGACGAAACTCCCTGATATCCACCTTTTTGATGGCCAGTTTCCCAGTATATGTTTATTATACCGCTCGCAGCATGTTCCATAATATACCCTTTACGGTATTTTTGATCATGGCTTTGTATTTTTTGGTCATAATGAACTCCGAGAAGGTCAGAAAAAAAGAGACTTTTTTAAATCTGTCTTTGAGCCAGTTGAGGTTTAAATATAAATATTGGATCTTTGCCGCTTTGGGCGGAACTTTTTTGGGTTTGGCCCTGGCTGTAAGAACCTCTGAGGCTTTGTGGCTATTACCCATGGTTTTTATTCTTTGGCTCTTTAATATCAGAAAGACCGGGATCACCAAATTGTTCTTGGTGGCCGGATTTTGTTTTTTAGACCTTTTGCCGGTAGGTTATTGGAATCAGATTCTTTTCGGGTCTCCGATCAGCGGAGGGTATCCGGAGATGAATGAATCCATACACAGCCTTGGTAGCTCTGGGGGAGAGCTGGTCTCAAGTACTTTTTCAGTTCAATTAGATACTTTCAAGCAGGTTTTTAGGCAGGCCATAAACACTGTTTTTTATTTCGGATTTGATCCGGAA
>CAZNAQ010000060.1:0-4531 GCA_964571265.1 uncultured Gammaproteobacteria bacterium
TAATAGCCTCAAATATATCTCCGATATTGTAGGGGTCAACTAAAAGAGCTGAATCTCCGACCACTTCTGGCAGACTTGAACTGAAGCTGGTTATAACCGGGGTTTGGCAAGCCATTGCTTCCAGGGGTGGCAAGCCAAAACCTTCGTAAAAAGAAGGAAAAATAAAAATAGAAGCTAGGTTGTAGAGATAAACCTTGTCTTGGTTAGGAACATAACCCAGAAATTTTATCCTTTGTTTGTTTTGACTTTTTTTCCAAGCATCAAGTATCGAACCACTCTTCCATCCCTTCATGCCAGCTATAACCAACTGAAGGTCACTTTGTCTGTATTTCCTGGCATAAATGTCAAAGGCTCTGATTATACCTTCCACATTTTTTCTTGGCTCCAAGGTACCCAAGTATAAGATAAAGTTGGGTGGTAGCTTATATTTTTCTTTTATATTATCTAGCCCTGAATCCTTGTCTAGGGGTCTGAACTCTTGATCTACGCCACTATAAGCCACAGTAATTCTGTCACTCTTTTTATTACAAATATCTATTATATCTTGTTTGGTGTTTTTAGAAACGGTTATTATATGATCAGCTTCTCTTATTATCCTTTTTGCATTGAGAAGTTTGTGCCAAACATTTTTTCTTAAACTAAAAAATCGTGGGTCCCTTAAAAAAGAAAGGTCGTGAACAGTAAGTATTTTTTTACACCCTGGAGAAAGTTCAGTAAAGTTAAAATGAGGCATCAAAAAAACATCAACTCCAAGGAGTTTGTCTATTTTTGGTCTTCCCAAAAATTTTTGCATACCATAATTAAAGATCTTGTTGGGAAAACGAGTTCCCCTGACTTCTCCACCGGCAAACAAGAATTCAGGTAACTTTTCACTTACATCTCTGCCTGAATTATAGAAAAACTTTAAATTATAAGGGGTTTCTTTCTCTTGATTTATTCTTACCAGTTCCTTGATCAGATTAAAGGAATATTGAGGTACACCGCTATACCTTCCGTCCATTAAAGTTCTAATATCTATGCCCAGCCTCATATTTTGTTTTTTAATTCCGGAAAATGTCTTGATAGATAATTTATGATTTCGGTTTTGAATTTTTCTACTGAGAATTTTTCAGCTCTTTCTCTTATAGTAGAAGGGTTAAAGTTATAAGAAGGTAGTTTTTCAACAGCCTCTAAGATCGCCTCAGGTGTCTGTTCGTAAAAAAACAAACCTGTCTCCCCATCCTTTATAGTTTCAGTGGCCCCTCCTTGACCAAAGGCTATTACTGGAATACCACAGGCCATGGCCTCTACTACTGTTATTCCAAAGTCTTCTATCTGAGGATGTATGTATGCCTGGCAAGTCTGATACATTTTAATCAGATCTTCGTCACTTATCCTGCCCAAAAATTCTATATTTTCATAGCCACGACTTATCTCTTCCAATCTCTTTCTATCCACTCCGTCTCCAAAAATCTTTAAGTTTTGACCTGATTTTTTAAAAGCCTCAATTACTATATCAAGTCTTTTGTAGGGTGTTAATCTGGATCCGGCTAGGAAAAAATTTTCTTGATCCTTAGGTTTTTCGGCTATACTAAATTTATCAATCTCTACCGGAGGGTATATTATAGTCGAATCCCTTCTGTAGTATTTAGAAATTCTTTTTTTTACGGTCTCGGAATTGGCAATAAACTCATCCACCCTGTCTGCGGCCAGTTTGTCCCACATTCGGACATAACTTAAAACCAAGGATATAACCTTCTTAAAATATTTATTATATTTTAGTTCTTTTATATAACTATGCGTATCACTCCATAGATAGCGGGTCGGGGTATGACAATAACATATATGTTTACACTCAGGAGAAGTGATCACTCCTTTGGCAAAGGAACTTGTATCAGAAATCACCAAGTCAAATTTACCTAGGTCAAAAAACTCTACCGCCATAGGCATAAAGGGCATGTACCATTGGTAATGTTTGACTCCACCGGGAAGTTTTTGAATTACTGAGGCCTCTATTTTCTTGTCCTTATAATACTTGTTGGCGTTATCTTTTTCGTAAAGCAAGGTATAGATCGGGGCATCTGGAAATATTTCAGTCAATATCTTTAAAACTTTTTCAGCCCCTCCGTCTTGGGCCAAATGGTCATGTATCAAAGCTACTCTCATAAAAGCTTGGGTTGATTGAATTATTCTGCTTGGCGTTTTTTAATAAGAGCCAATGGGGTTCTCAGGAATATGGACAGGTCTAATAGAAGAGACCAATTTTCGATATAATAAGTGTCTAGATTAACTTCTTCTTCAAAACTAAGATCGCTTCTTCCAGAAATTTGGGCCAAGCCGGTCATACCAGGTTTAACGGTTAAGACTTTTTTATGGTGCCTTTCATATTTAGCCACTTCCTCTGGCAGGTGTGGCCTGGGGCCAACTAGACTCATTTTGCCAGTAAACACTAAAAATAACTCAGGCAGTTCATCTAAGCTGTATTTTCTTAAAAATTTACCCACCCTTGTTATTCTAGGATCATTTTTAATCTTGACCAAAGGACCATCATTTCTAAGATTTTGATCAGCCAATTCTTGATATCTCATACTATCACTTCCGGGTATCATGGATCTGAACTTGAAATAATGAAACAGGTTTCCGCTTTGCCCCACTCTTCTCAAGGGAGATCCATCATCTTTATGGGAAAACATGACCGGACCCCTTGAATCTAATTTTATCAACAAAGCTATAAAAATGAAGACTGGAGAAAGAAGAATGATCAGGACAGAAGATATTATTATATCTGTTAATCTTTTGGCTATCCTACCCCAACCATCAAGAGGGGTTCTTTTTACTTCAACAATAGGGATTCCAGCCACTTCCATCAACTCTGTCTTTAAAACCTTAGTTCCCAAAAGATCGGCCACATACCTAAAGGTAAGATGGTTTTCGTCAGCAAAATCATATATTCTAAGGGTTTCGCTTTTGCTTAGATTGGGGTCACTTTGCACTATTTCATCTATCTGCTTTTCCGGAGAGTCATTTTTTTTGCTTTCTTGAACAAGGCTGGTCAAATCCTGCGCCGTGTCAGTGCTAAAATCCCTAACCCTTTTGACCACCTCAAATCCAAAACTTTTGTCTTTTGAGAACTTATTTATCAAATTATTCCCAGTTTTACTGTTACCGACTAATATTATTCTACGTACTCCAATTCCTCGGGAAAATAACCTTCTTTGGATCACCCTGACCAAGGTCCTGGCTACAATCACATATAATATGGCTAATCCCCAAGCTGTTAAAACAATAAATCGAGAATCAAACAATTCTCGACTCATGAATATTAAAACAACCACTAACATTAGACCGGTGGAACAAGCCAGAATGACTCTGTATATCTCCTTGGTCAATTTTCTAGCAGTTTTTATATTATAAAGTCCGGCTAGGGCAAAAATAGGAAGCCAAAGCAGGGCCACAAACAAGACAATTTGCAGATATTGAATAAAATTAAATTCCGAGATTATAGGCCTTATTTTGGTAACTACATCAGAAAAACGGAGATAATAAGCCGAGATTCCGGCCAAAACTATCATTAAGTAGTCCAGTGGTACCAATAAAAAAGAGAAGAATAATTCAAAACGCTTCATAATATTTTAAAATAGTTTATAACAAAAAGTCAGGATAAGCTATAAGCCGGATTCTGTCGCGGATGACCATTTATCTGTGACCTGTCGTTACCGACAGGTTCTTGCGAGCCACTTTTCTCCCTATAAGGGATTTGCTCTTGCTCCAGGCAGGGTTTGCCAGATGACGGTCGTCACCGACCGCTCCGGGATGTAGCTTTTTATTTTGGTAAAATAAAAAACACCAACCCGCTTTTCACCTTTCCCTTAAACCCCGTAGGGTATAAGGTAGTATAGTCTCTGCGGCACTTTCCCTACCCCGATCCTTGCGAATCGAGGTGGTGGGTGTTACCCACTACCCTTTTCCATCCTTGTCGGCTCTATAACCTTATCTTTTAAGGCAAGGACATAAAACCGACAAGGATGGGGAGTCCGGACTTTCCTCTCCTATGACCTTGGTCACAGGAGTAATCATCCACTTATCCTGACACAAAAAAGTATAATACATCAAAAACTTTCAGTCAATCATTTTTTAGTCAATTTTTTAGTTAATCTTATATAAAATTCTAAATTATTTAAACTGGCCAACCTCCTTCCCAGGGCCTCATCAACTTTAAATAAGTGATGAAGATAGGCCTTGGAGTTTTCCGAGAGTTCTAACAAGGAACTTTCGGGATTGATAGGGGAAAAATCATTTTTATATCTGGAGTTACTTATATTAATAGACCTGTAAAAAGAGCCGGTAGTACCTATTTTTCTATTATTGAATTGAAACAACTTGCCATGCCTGCCCTCCCTGGTGGGAATAACACAATCGAACAAATCCCAACCCATTTTTCTGCATTTAACTATATCCTCGGGTGTTCCTATGCCCAAAGCGAATTTTATACTATTTTCAGGTATGGCTTTAGAGCTGGCTTCTAAAACTTCCTGTAAAAAATTACCTTTCT
>CAZNAQ010000061.1:0-4487 GCA_964571265.1 uncultured Gammaproteobacteria bacterium
CATCCTTGGCATCGTGAGTGGCCCGGGCCAAACCCAGGCCCTGGGCCAAGGTATCCAGTTTATAATTATCAAACCTTAACAATCGACGGGATAAGTCAAGGGTGTCATACACTTCTGGAAAAACAAATTCCACTCCCTGCCTCTTACCATTTTCCTCGAGAATAGAAAGGTCAAAGAGAATATTGTGACCGGCTACCGGAGAGTCCTTGATAAAATCCCTCAAGTCCTCTAAAACCTTCTGGGGTTCATGACCGTTCTTTTTCAAAAACTCGTCGGTCAAGCCATGAACTTCAGCCGAACTACCCACAGGCAGAGTGTTTTTAACAAAAAAGTGGAAATCCCGGCCCGGTTGTCCGTCCACCACTTCTATGGCATAGATCTGAATCAAGTCATCCTTTAAAACATTGGTTCCGGTGGTCTCAGTATCCAAGACCACCAATCTGCCTTGATCCCATTTTTTGATCAAACTCTCAAAGGGTTCAGAAAAGTTATAATTCTTGAAATTGAGAAAATCGGATATCTTTAAAGCCACCGGATCTCCTTGGGCTTGGATCTTGGAAACAGTAGCCGGACCTATCTTTCTGGGAGGTCTTTTGATTGCTCGATAGGCGCTTTCCAGGTCAAATTTGTTAAAAATGATTCTTAAATAGGCGTAAACATCCTTGACCTCTTGTTTTCTAAAAAACTCATATTTATCAACCGTGATGTGGCAAATATTTTTTTTCTTAAAAATCTCGGCGATGTCTTTGATCAAAAAGTTAGTACGCGACAAGACCGCAATCCGCGCTCCAGGTTCTTTATCTCTTATTTCCTTGATACAAGAAACGACCCAGTCTATTTCCTCCTGAAAATTATAACCCTGGAAGACCTCAAGGCACTGCTCCTCTTTGGTTTCAGGGGCTTTGTTGTGAGAATTGAGCTTTTTGGTTCTTGGGTCATTGAAACATTTTAAAAAAGACTTCACTGCTCCCAATATATTTTGGTTGAATCTGTAATTGGTCTCTAAGGAAAACTCTTTAAATTCGGGGAAATGGTGCTTTACCAACTTGGATATAAAAAAGGGCCTAGAACCTCTCCAGGTATAAATGGTCTGATCCAAGTCTCCCACAAAGCTGACATTTCTATGGGCCTTGGACAACTCCTTTACCACCAAATATTCAGATAAGTGAGTATCTTGAAACTCATCCACCTGTATGAACCTAAACCTCTTCGACCATTTGTTCCTGACACTCTCTTTAGTACACAAAATTTGTACAGTTAAAAAAACCAACTCGTTAAAATCAAGAGCGTTCTGTTCTTTAAGAGAATGCCTATAATCCTCACCTATTTTTTTCAGAGTTTCATCTATCTGGTACTCCTGAATATGGCACCCTATCTGTTTTTCCAGTTGATTTTGACGAAATTTATAGAGCCTAAAAGAGAGGTCTTTAAGATAAGACTTTTCCTTGATTATTCCGTTATACCCGGGAGAGTATTCCGGATACTTCTGAAGAACCGATCTCAAAACCTCCAAGCTCTCTTCTTCATCAAATATAATAAAATCCGAAGTTACTCCGGCTTGATCCGATTCGGCTCTAATAAAGTAAGCGCAGAAACCGTGAAAGGTCTTTATAGACAAATTTTTCAAAAGCTCTTTTTCCAAGATCTTTTTTTTCAGTTTTTCCATCATTTCTTCGGCAGCCCGATTGGTAAAGGTTAGACAAAGTATCTCCTCTGGCTTTATCCCCTCTTCCAAAGCTTTGACGATCCTCTCGGTCAGGACCGTGGTCTTTCCGGTGCCCACCGGAGCGGAGATCAAGTACACACCCTGAATATTGTTTATTATCTGTTTTTGCAAATCATTGAATTGCATAGATTCAAATGGAATATTTTTTTAATTCTCGCCTCCTCTGCTTATGATCTGGTATGGTTTTGGCCACCAGCTCCCAGAATTTGGGTGAATGGTTCATTTCCTGCAAATGACAGAGTTCATGGACTATTATATAATCAAACAAGTTTTTGGGTAAATATATCAATCTATAATTAAAATTGAGGTTTCCTTTTTGAGAACAACTCCCCCAACGAGTTCTCTGGTCCCGAACAGCTATTCTTTTCACTGACAGGCCATAGAAATGATTAAAGTGTTCGACTCCTTCCCTGATCATCCTTCTGGCCACCTCCTTTTTCTCCAGATAATCCTTGCGACGATCAAGTCGAGAATTATGAGGATCCTTTTGATCCTTAAAATGATCATAAAGCCAATTCTGGTATTTTTCCAGGATCATCCTTTCCTGAAGACTAGAAACAAAGGAAGGCAAACTCAAAACCACTTCCCCGGTCTTGTAGACGAGCAATCTAGCCCTCTTGGTTTTCTTGTTTCTTTTTACTTGATAAAAGATCTTTTTGTCTTTTATTATCAAGGATTTTTCAGATCTCATTCTTTTATTTTTACAATGAATAACTTAAAAAACAACACCCACCCTTAAGATCCGGGTGGGTGTCAAAAAGATATGTGTCAAAAAACTATTCCAATTCCTTTAAAAGCTTGGGTAATTCTATGGCAGCCACTCCGGTAACCTCATCAGCGGCTCCGTAATAGATGTACAAATTCTTACCCAAAGTCTCGGCGCCGCAAGGAAAGACAACATTAGGAACCAACCCTTTCTTTTCATAATCAGCCAATGGTTCGAAAATGGGATAATCGATCCTGCTTTTGATCTTACTGGGGTCATCCAGTTCCAACAACATGGCTCCTACCCTGTAAATGGAGTCTTTCTCGGATATTCCGTGGTATATCATCAACCACCCCTTCTTGGTTTTAATCGGCGGACAGGATAATCCGACTCTCTTGCCATCCCACCTACCTATTCTGGGCTTGACTAGGTCGGTATTCTTCAGTTCACTCCTGTCCTTAAACTCCAGACTATCGGCATAGGACACATCTATACTGTTTTGTAATCTGTGAAAAATGACATATTTACCACCAACTTTTTCTTCTAGAATACAGGCGTCTTTGTCATCGCTTCCAGGAGGCGAGATCAATCTAGGTGTCTCCCAATTCCATTTTTTATCCAAAAAGTCCTTAGCCTTGATCCTGGTCATGGCCACCTGAGGAACCGCCACCCCGTTAAAGGCGGTGTAAAGCATGTAAATATAGTCTCCGAATTTGGTCAATCTGGGATCTTCGCATCCGGAATTGCCGCCTTCAACCTTCTTGACCTCGAAATCCTCTCTGGGAGTATAGATGGGGTAGTCGAGTCTCTCGTCTATGGTAACTCCATCCTTGGTCGAGGCATAACCCATAACTGAAGTATTATCATCTGACATAGCCCGATAGACCAAATGGATCTTGTTGTTCAATTTTACGGTTCCTGGATTGAATACTGCCTTACTCTCCCAGGGATTCTCCTTTTTAGGCTTTAATATGGGCCCACCAGGCACTCTTTTGAACTTGATCGGATCAGAAGGAGGGGTGGTCATATCCTTTAACAATTTATTCAAGTCAAAACTGGCCAAACAAGTACTGGTGTCGGCAGCTCCGTAATAGATATGAAAGTTCTTTTTGTCAGCCATAGCCCCACTGGGAAAGACAATATTGGGAACCTCTCCTTTCAATTCGTATTCTTCTTCCGGATTCATTAGAGAACACTTGGTCTTACCTTTTATTTTTAAGGGGTTCTTCAGGTCCAAAAGGACTGCCTCTATGCCAAAAGAAGGAGTAGAAGAAAAGTAATTCTTTATGTAAGAATATACCAAGACCCAGCCCTTGGAAGTCTTTACCGGAGGCGCGCCCACCTCTATCTGGTCACTGGGCTTTCTTTGAAGTGGTAAAGCATAGGTGTTTATATCAGCCCGCCAGCTGTTCCAGTAATCCTCGTTCCAGATATCCTTCTCCTTATCAAACTCAGCCAAACATATCTTTGAGGGAGGCATGTCAGTATCCACTGTCAAAACACCCCATAACTTACCGTTTATCTTTTCCGGGAAAAGACTCATGGCCTTGGAATTAAAAGGAGTGACCAATCGTTTCTTCTCGATATTTTTTAAATCTCTGGTAATGGCCACGGCGATCTTTATACCACTTGGAATAAAAGGATAATCTGAAATGGCAGTATAGAAAATGTAATACTTGTTACCAACCTTGGTAACCCTGGGGTCTTCGCAACCGAATTTTTCCCAAGCAAACTCGGGCCTGATTAACTGTTCTCTGGAAGTAAAATTGACCCCGTCCTTGCTTTTGGCTTTTCCCACAGTGGAAAGTTTCATATCAGTTCCAGCATGATGAATATCCGGAGATAGGGCCCTGTAAAGAAGGTAGGTGTCGCCTTCATGCTCTATCGGGCAACCATTAAAACTTCCGACCGCTTCCCAGCTATTATCGGGATTAGGTTCCAACAAAGGATTCTTGGGATGTCGTTTAACTATAACCATATTTTTATTTTATTTAATTAGAAATCAATTGAACCTTATTTAACTTGGGCTTATTGGAAGAAAGTAGTTGCTCCAAG
>CAZNAQ010000062.1:0-4464 GCA_964571265.1 uncultured Gammaproteobacteria bacterium
TGCCAAACCTGTCCGCCTTCATAACCTCAAATCCGGCCCCAAGATATTTTTCAGGAATTTCTTTGGCCTTTTTGGTCAATTCTAAATCATTGGTTACCAAAACAATCTCTTTTTTTGAGGGGCGCGCCTTTATCAACTCCAAGATCTTATCATCAGCACCCCTGTAATAACTATCCCTGGGCGTATAGATCACCTCGACTCCATCCTCTCTACGCCTGTCACCCAAAGGATCGGAACTATCAAAGACCAAAGAAACTTCTATATTCTTTTTGGAAAAAAAATCTCGTATTCTTTGGATCAATTCCAGGTCAAAATTTTTTTGACTTAAAAGACCCAGACTACCTGCTAAATTGTTAGCATCAATTATATATTTCATATACTCCTTTCAAAAAAACTGAAGCAACTTAGTCTGACAATCTACTCTTGAGAGTCCTCTTTCTTTTTTTCTTCCTTTTTCTGGTCCTGATCTTCCCCGGATTTCTTTTTCTCTGATTTGGAACCATCTTTTATGTTCCACTCCTTTAACTTAGAAAGTACCTTGTTGTTGACTAAAACATTCTCCAGATAAACCCTGTAACTTGGTTCCTTAACCCTTTGTTCCACCTTCTCATAACCCTTGTATTGCTCCAAAAGCTCATTCTGCTTCTCATCAACCTCTTCTTTAGAGGCGGTTATTTTTTCCTGGTCGGCTATTTCCCTGATCAAAAGAGCTGTTTTCACTCTTTTTTCAGCTTCGGGCTTCAATTCCTCTTTCAGGTCCTCTTGGCTCTTTTTTACACTTTGAAGATAGTCTTCGAATTTGCCACCCTGACTGGTGATGTTCTGTTCTATTTCAGCAAGCATTTTGCTGGATTCTTGATCTACCAATATTTCAGGAATATGGCCAAAACTACTACCCTCCAAGATCTTGTCCATCATCTTAATCTCTGTTCTTTGGTCAGCTCTTTGTTGTTGCTCATGTTTTATATTATCCCTTAAAGCATTCTCCATCTCCTTTAAGGAGTTAATGCCGAATTTTTTGGCAAAATCATCATTTAATTCCGGTAAATTTCTTTCATAGATCTTTTTTACCTTAACCTTAAAATCGACATCCTTTCCGGCCAAATTCTTTTGATGGTGATTTTTCGGATATTTTAATTGAAAATTAAGTTCATCTCCTTTTTGAACTCCGGTCAGTTTTTCATCAAAACCGTATACCAAATAGTTGTCACCCAAAACAACAGTAGTATCCTTGCTTTGACCACCCTCCACCGGAACTTTGTCCTGAAACATATCGATATCCACAACAAGTTTGTCTCCTTTTTGGGACTTTCTATCCACTTCCTTTTCCTCAGCATACTGTTCCTGTAAGGTTTTGATGGTTCTTTCAACTTCTTTTTCATCTACTTCAACTTTTTCTTGGTCGACCTGCTTATTCTTGTAATCACCCAAGCTTACCTCCGGAAGCAAAGATATTTGGGCTTTGTAACTCATCGGGTTTCCGGAAGAAAGTTTAGTTATCTCCACTTGCGGTTGGCCGATCGGCTGACCCTCGACTTTTTCGTTAATAGCTTTGTCCAAGGTTTCATTAACAGCTAAACGAGCCGCTCTGTCCAAGATACTCATCTCACCCACTTTTTGTTTTATAACCTCATAAGGGGCGTTGCCGGGTCGAAAACCCTCGATGCTTGTTTCCTGAGAAATCTCTTTGACAGCCTTGTCTATATAAGGTTTTAATTCCTCAAAAGATAATTCCACTTGTAATTCTACCTGGGATTTACCTAAATCTTTTTTGTCTACGTTCATAAAAATGTTTAGTTAATTATTAATTAAAAACTTCTTCTATTTTAGGGGCTACTTGTTTTTTTCTGGACATGATTCCTTCTACAAAGGCTTTGCCGGTTGCAAAGTCAACCCCAAAAGCCTGATCAAGTTTTTCTTTGTCATCAGTCTTTATCAAGAACAAAGACCCTTCCTTGATTATGTCAGTAATAAACAAAATGACTGTATGGTAATTTTCTTTACTTTTAATTCTGTCCAAGGTTTCTAAAAGTTCGTCCTCCCTGTTCTCGAACTCTCCCAGGTCAGCTGTTTCCACTTGTCCTATTCCCACTTTTCCCTGCTTTAGAACAAAGTCTTTAAAATCACCTTTGACTATCTCTTCCGCCCCAAGTTTATTGACACTGGACCTAACCCTAAAAAGTTCTATTCCAAAATCTTGCCAGTCACTGATACCAGCTAAAGCGGACAGTTTCTCGATTATGCTTATATCTTTGTCCGTGCAGGTGGGTGATTTGGTGATCACTGTGTCGATCAAAATAGCAGAAAGCATAATACCGGCCATTTCCTTGCTTATATCCACTGAATTGACCTCAAACTCCTGAGCGATTATGGAACAGGAGGCTCCCCAGGGAAAAACCCTGAACAAGATGGGGCTGGAATAGGAAAAATCCACTTTATGATGATCCAAAACCTCCTCAACAGTAGCCTCTTCAATTCCTGTAACTGATTGAGAAAACTCATTATGATCGACTAAAACCACTTTTTTGTCCTTGGCACTCTCCAAAACCTCGGGTACTTCAAAATTAAATTTATTCAGAACATACTCAGTTTCTTTGTTTATTTTTCCAGTTATTGCCGGTATATAAAGATCGGTTTTCTCCAGTTTATTTCTTAAAAAGGCATAAGCGATAGCTCCGGCCACACTGTCCAGATCAGGAGATCTGTGGCCAATAACATAAATGTTTTCTTGGGACATATATTTCGTTTAAATTTATTTGTTTTATTATTTTTCCTCTACATCTTCTTGGTCGACTTTTTCCTTGTCTTCTTCACCTTTGTTTTCTTGAACATCTTCAACATCATCCAAGGTTTCTTTTTTTTGAACTTCTGTCTCTTCACCCTCTTCTTCTGATTCAGACAAAACACTTTCTTTTTGGACTTCTTCAGGGGAAGATTCTTGGCTCATTCCTTCTTCGTCCTCATATACATTTATTTTCCAACCGGTCAGAGCCGAAGCCAGCCTAATATTCTCACCCCTCCTGCCTATAGCCAGAGAAAATTGGTCAGGGGCCACTTTCACATAGGCCAACTCTTCCTTTTCATCAACTTCCACACTCAAGGTTTTGGCAGGTGAAAGAGCATTAGCTATGAATTTGACCGGATCCTCATCATATTCAATAATGTCCACCTTTTCTCCTCCTAATTCAGTGATTATGGTTTGAATACGAGAACCTTTTTGACCCACACAAGATCCTATGGGATCAACATTTTCTGATTCTGTATATACAGCCACCTTGGATCTGGAGCCAGCCTCTCTGGCAATGGCCCTGATCTCAATGATGCCGCTGTTAAGCTCCGGGATCTCCAAATAAAACAAGGTTCTCACAATCTCTTGAGAAGTTCTTGATAATGTTATTCTGGGGCCTTTTGACTGCAGGTCAACTTCTTTGATATAAACCTTAATTCTCTCTCCTGGTCTATACCTCTCTCCAGGAATCTGTTCTTCAAAGGGTAAATAACCCATAGCTTTGCCCAGGTCCACTAAGATGTTTCTACCTTCCCGACGTTGCACAATTCCATTGACCACCTCTTCCTCTTTTTCCTTAAACTCATTATAGATCATCTCTCTTTCTGATTCTCTTAACTTCTGAATGATCACTTGCTTAGCTGTTTGAGCGGCCATGCGGCCATAGGAATCAGGTGTGTCCAGCTCAATTCGAATCTCTTCGCCTACCTTGGCATCTTCTTTTATTAACTGGGCATCACTTAACTGGATCTCTGTTTTAGGATTGAATTTTTTTTCTTCCTCATCCTCTTCTACCTCTTTTTTCTCCTTCTTTTCCCCGTCCTCATTTCCTTCTGTTTCCTCCTGCTCTTCCTGCTCTTCTTCTGGAAGATCTTCCACAACGGTTTTCACATCCATGACCTTGGTCTCGGCAGTCTCCGGATTGAAATCCACTTTGATGTTTTGATTTTTGTGTCCAAAATCTTTACGATAAGCAGCGGCCAAAGAAAGTTCAATTGTGTTAAGCACAGATTCATACTCCAAACCCTTTTCCTCACAGACCGCTCTGATGACACTTGATAATTCTGACATAATTTTAAATAAGGTTTTGGGTCGATCAAAAAACGACTCAAAACCCCAAATTAACAAAAAAGCTAATTGTTTCCACAACTAGCCTGTCATTAAAATAATCTTAAATTTCTTATGTTTTTATAGTAACATATTCGCAAAATATGTCAAACAAATCAACTTATTTCTAAGACTGCTCTGTCTTTGATGGTCAGGTAGTCTTTTTAAGATTTTTTGTTTTTTTATAAAAAAAATTCAATCTACCTTTCAAGAATCAAATAATAATTATATTCATCCTTTTCCAGGGATTTTATTTTAAGACCACTCTTTTTAACCAGTTTTTTCAACTCTCTTTTGGTAAAGGCGTGGTAGTATCGTTTTTTAACCTCCTGGTTGTTGCTCTTACCCTC
>CAZNAQ010000063.1:0-4450 GCA_964571265.1 uncultured Gammaproteobacteria bacterium
GGTAAATGATAAGAATAACCAAACATTAGAGCCAACCTTCCTTCTGTAAACATTTTCAAAGAGTTATCCAGGTTGTCATTCCAACAATATACTTCTTTGGCCGGATTGGCAAAATCGGTATAAAACCTTAAAGCTTCCATTCCAGGATTATATCCTTGCGTACCTGAGCCAGAGGCATCGAAAAGAACATTTCCGTTTTCGGTCATCATTTCAGTTCCGTTTTGCATCATTAAAAGAGAAAGTATATCAACTGATCTTTCTATGTTGTCACTACCTCCCATACCCACTCCGGCTTGAGATATATTTCCTCTAGAATCTTGTTTTGTCATCTCTTTTACAGCATTTTGAAAATCTCTGTCCCATTTTTCCGGAGGAGTTGATATTCCGGCATTATTTAAAAGATCTCTATTAAAATACATGGCCAGGGTGTCTACTGACAAGGGTAGACTGTATATTTTTTCTTCTCCCTGGTCGTTTCTGAGAACCACGTCATCATAAACAACGTCCAAAAAGGTGTTTTCCAGCTGTCTGAGGCTCATAGTTCTTTCGGTTTGAGTTCTTTGAACAGTTTCTGTTTTTATAGTACCCTCCTCAACTAATCTACTTATAGTAACTGTCTCCGGCATCGGCTCTATCCTGTTAATATATTCTCTTACCCAGGTATTGTGGATCGAAAAAATATCCGGACCCCTGTCTTCTGCTAAGGCTGTCAACAACTCCTCTCTGTAATCTTCATATCTTATTTTTCTGTAGTTAATATTAACATGCGGGTGTCTTAGATTGTATTGTTCTATGATCTCCTCAAAAGCATCTTCTCCGTCAAAAACTCTCCAGTATTCTAGAGTTACTGGCCTACTAGGATCTTGAGCTGGGTCACTTACAAGTTGACACCCTCCTCCTGCGGTTAAAAAGAAGCTGAATATTAAAAAAACAATAAAAAACTTTTTCATAAATGGTTTTACTTAATTGAAATAAATAAATATATTTTGTATCGATCTTAATTAAAATTATAACACAAAAATAAAAAACAAAAAATTGTTTTTTTATTCAACTTGACTTGTTTCTTAATAAAGAATCTAAGATTTAACAGCAGCGGCTATATCCTCAAGTTTGATACTTAAAAATTTACTGGTTCCTTTTTCGTCCATGGTTGTTCCGTAAAGTACATTGGCTCTATGCATAGAGGCTCTATTGTGAGTTATTAAGATGAATTGTGTTTTGTTTGCCAGGTCTTCTAGTATTTGAGCTAATCTTTCAGAATTGGCTTCATCTAGGGCAGCGTCAACCTCATCCAAGACAACAAAAGGGGAGGGGTTGGAGCTGATTATGGCACAGATAAGGGCTATGGCAGTCAAGGCTTTTTCTCCCCCGGAAAGCATGGAAAGTGAAGTTATTTTTTTGCCTGGTGGATTGACTTGGATATCGATGCCGGCCACTCCAGTGGATGTGTACTTGCTCAACTCCTTTACTTTTTTATTCTCTTCATCATTTTCGTTTTCCTCATCTATTTCATCATAGGGTATTTTTATTATTTTGGCAGAACCTCCTCCAAAAAGTATTTTAAAGTATTGTTCGAACTTTTGAGATATTCTTTTGAACTCTTTATCAAATTTTTGTTTTATAGTCGCGTCTAATTCTTTTATTATATTTTCCAGGCTGGTGATGGCCTTTTTTAAATCTGATATTTGTTCACTTAGAAAATCATATTTTTCTTTGGTTTGGTGATATTCTTTTTCTGTTTCCGGATCGATCGTTCCGATCAAGCTCAACTGGTTCTTTATTTTATCAATTTTTTTAAAGTCTTGATCAAGATCCAGATCTTTATCAGGTCGTTCTTTTTTTATTTTTTCCAAACCCTCTGTTCTGCTTTCCTTTATTTCCATCTCCAGGTCTTCCAGTTTAGTTTTGTATTTAGTGGAATTTACCTTTGATTGATTGAGAAGATTGTTTAGTTCACTGATTTCTTTTTGGATGCTTTGGCTTTTTTGTTGGAGTTGTGATAACTGGGATTTTCTTTCTTCTTCTTGAGAAGTGAGCTTGGAAAATTCTTTTCTGGCTTCTCCGATTTTTGAATTAACTTCCTTAAGTTCTTTCTCTAACTCTTCTTTTTCTTGATCCAGTTTTTGCAAGGATTGTTTTTGGTCCTGTTTTTGGCTGTATCTAAGGATTTTTTCTTCAATGTTTTTTTTATCTGAGTTTAAGTTGTCTATTTCTTTTTGAACAATGTTCTTTTTTTCTTGTTGAGAGTTAAAATCTACCCAGCTCCGGTTTTGTTCAGCCTCGGCTCTTTCCAGTTCTTCTTGCCATTTATTCAGCTCTTTTTTTAAAGACTTTTGTTTTTCTTGTTCTTGCTTGTTTTTTGAGTCGTTCTTTCCGGAGACAAGGTCTAAAATGTTTTTAAGACTGTTTTTTATTTTATCCAAACCTTTTTTTAGTGAGTTAAAATCTTCTAGTTTTTCAGTATCCTTTAAAAGCAGGTCTAGTTCCTGTAGTTTTTTTCTGGTTTCATCCAGAGGAGCTTCTTTTGTTTGGTAATTTGAATTCAGGTTCAACAACTCCTGATTCAACTTGTTAACCTTCTCTTTTGTCTTGTTCTTTTTGTCCTCTGTTTTTTTTAACTCTCTTTCTTTTGATATCAGACTTTTTTCAATCTCTTGGACTTCCTTTTTCTTTTTGTCAGCTTCTTTTTGAACCTCTTTTTTCTTGGATTCCAACCAGGAAATATCAAAATTTCCTTTTTGTTCCAAGTTGACTTCTCTTTGGGCTTCTATCTGGGACAGTTTTTTTATTAAAACCTCTTTTTCTCTCTGCAATTCAGAAACCACCTCAGACCACTTATTAAACCCCTCACCCAAACCTTTTTGGTCTTGAATTTTATTGAAATCCTGGTTCAGTTTGTTGAGCAAGTTTTCTTTTTCCAGTTTTTCTTTTTCCAGTTTTTTATATTCTTGGTTGTGTTGGGTAAATTTGTCGTTAAAACAATGCCACTTAAACCGAAAATATCTGGTTTGCAGGTCTTTGAGTTCCAATTCCAGCTCTCCCTTTTTTTGTAGTTTGTTTACTTGAAGGGTTAGGTTTTTTAACCGGGGCTCGATCTCATTTATTATCATTTTGGCCTGCTCCAGATTTTTATGACTGTTCAAAAGCTTATTCAAGGACGCCTCTCTTTTTATTTGCAGCTCTTTTATTCCGGTTGCTTCATCAAAAAAATCCTTTCTCTCCGAAGGTGTAGTCTTTAAAAAAGATTCTACCATGCCCTGACCTATAACACTGTAGGTTTTTTGTCCTACATTGGCCCTGGCCAAGAGCATCTGTATCTCTGAAAGTTTGGTTTTAGAGTTATTGATCAAATATTCGTTTTCCCCGCTTCTATAAACCCTTCTGGTTATTATTAGTTGAGAGTAGGGGATATCTACTTTTTTGCTTTCGTTGTTCAAATAAAGGGAAACTTCAGCCATGTTCTGTTTATTCTTAGCCCCTGAGAAGATAACATCATCACCCATTTTTGCCCTTAAGGTTTTCATGCTTTGCTCTCCCAGGGCCCAGCGGACAGCGTCGGCGATGTTTGATTTTCCTGAGCCGTTAGGACCAACTATGGCGGTTATTCCTCTCTTGTTCTCTTTGGTGAATCCCGGGAAAACCAATTTGTTCTTTCCAGCAAAGGACTTAAATCCCTGTATTTCTAGTTTTTCTAAATACATAAGAAATTTTGTCAAAAAATATTTACACCTATCCTTATTATACTTTATAAAGTTGATATTTGCCAAATTTGTCTGTGTGGACTAAACTTGAAATAAATAAGACCTTTGTTTTTTTATGATAATTTCCATAAGTGGCGCCCCTGGTGCCGGAAAAAGCACAATAGCTAAAAAGTTGGCCCAAGAGTTGCAGTGGCCCAGATACTACATTGGTGGTCTAAGAAGGGAAAAGGCTAAAGAGAAAGGTATGACCATAGCTGAATACAACAAATTGGGAGAACTTGACCCGGATACTGACCTTGAGGTGGACAGATACCAGGAGGAGCTTGGAAAAAAGGAAGATAATTTTATTATTGAGGGTAGGACTTCCTGGTATTTTATTCCTCATTCCTTAAAATTCTATTTTGACGTTGATGAGAAGGAGGGTGCCAAAAGGATCTTTGAAGAACTTCAAAAAGATAACACTAGAAACGAGGGAGAAAAACCAAAAAACCTTGAAGAGGTTATAGGGGGTATTCGAGAAAGAATAAGCAGTGATAAAAAAAGGTATCAAAAATATTTTGGAATAGACGCTTATAACAAGAATAATTATGACCACGTCATTGATACCACGGATTTAGGTCCTGAGGAGGTTTTTAAAAAGGTCTATCGAATAATAAAAAAGAATTTAGGGTAAGCGCAAGTGTTGACAAGCGGTATTTTTCCTTGTAATATTTTTAGAAGGATCTATAATTTGCCGGTTAGAATATACA
>CAZNAQ010000064.1:0-4412 GCA_964571265.1 uncultured Gammaproteobacteria bacterium
CATAGCTGTATCTTCGGGGTTGAATTCATCGTAAATAAATATATTGGCTGACATACTCTTTATATTATTGAGGGTTTATAAAATTGAATTGTTCATTTTCGTCAGGTCGAATGTTTTCTTGGGCTTTGGATTCAATATGTTTTTCATAATCAATCATATCGCCTCCCAGGAGATTGAACTGGATTCCGGCCTCAGCAAAAACTTCTTTACTCCTATTGCCGGCATGATAATCCTTTTCACAGACCACCCTTTTAATGCCAGCGTTGATTATCATTTTAGCACAAACATAGCAAGGAGTCATTTTTACGTATAAAGTGGCTCCTTCTAGGGGAGACCCGAATCTAGCTGCTTGGCAGATAGCGTTTTGTTCGGCATGAGTGGTCCTGATGCAGTGTTCTGTTTGTGAGCCATCGGCGTGAGTGACGGTGTGCATTTCGTGTCCAGCATCATCGCAGTGAGCCAATTTTATAGGAGAACCGGCATAACCCGTAGAAACTATTCTTTTATTCTTGACTATTACGCAACCGGCTCGACCTCTGCCGCAAGTGCTTCTACTTCCGACTATTTCCACTATCCTCATAAAATACTCATCCCAAGTGGGTCGAATGTATTTATTGTTTTCCATAGTTTTTTGTTATTTATAAGGTGTTATTAAGAACAAAAAAAGAGGGTGATCCGTCCCCCCTGCCTGTTTGATTGTTATAAAATATTATCAAAAAGAAAAATAAAAATCAAATGGCTTGAATAATTTTTAAAGAATAATTATAATATATTTAATTGTTAAAGCAGAGCAGAAGGCATTGTTACTTTTTTGTATTTTTATCGTTCTTTATAATAACAAGCTAATAATTAAAGGAGATTATTATGAACAAGAGAATTATGATCACCCTGGTAGCCTTGGTTCTGGTTGTTGCCGGAACATCTCTAGTTTTGGCTGGGTGTGGCCTTGATGGTCAAAGAGAGGGTTATACCAAGGAAGAATCTTTGGCAATTGCCCAACAGTGGGTGGAAGAGGAATCAGCCACCTATACTTATGATGGTTTTGACTTGGAACACGAGGACAGTAGAGAGCTCGATGAGGAAGATTGTAAGGACTGTTATGAATTTGGTTTTTCCTTTACTTCCAGGCAGGCCGGTTATGGTGATCGGGAAGATCAAATGACCGCCCAGGTCCTCACTCCTCATTCAATAACAGTTACAGTAAAGAGTGGAGAAGTTACCAGGGCTATAACAGACGAGGTGTTTGATGAGATATCTGAACAGATGATCTCTGATGATCCGGCGCCCACAAACGGCCTTAATGGAGAGATAAATGAACTGGGTCAGGACGTGGAGCTTTTTTACTACAACCAAGAACTAGATACGGATGAATCAGGAAATGTTATGTGTAGCCCTGATTCTGTTTCTCCAGTAAGCAGGTCTGTTGCTGCCACCACCCAGGATGAACTTATCAAAAAAACCCTGAATCTATTATTGGAAGGTAATTTAAGCCAAGCTGAGAAAGATCAAGGTCTTAGCACTGAATTTCCGAATCCGGATTTTGAATTAGAGGATTTGAGCCTGGAGAACGGGGTATTAACTTTGACTTTTACAGAGGTTCCGGGTTTTACTTCGGGTGGTTCTTGTAGGGTAACTTTGTTGAGAGCCCAGGTGGAGGAGACAGCCTTGCAATTTCCTGAAGTCGATGAGGTGGTTATTCAACCATCAGAGATCTTCCAACCATAATTTTTTAAAGCTTGGAATCCCCACAAAACCCCTCTTTTTTGAGAAAAGAGGGGTTTTAAATTGCAACAAATTACATATACTTACTGTTTTTTAGTTCCGGTGGTAAATAATCTTGGTCGCTGTCGTCTTGTTCATGAGGATATTTGTATCCTTTGCCATAACCAAGGTCCTTCATTGATTTTGTGACCGGGTTTCTAAGGTCCAGTGGCACCTGGAGGTTACCTTTTTCTCGAGCATCTTTTTCTGCTTTGCTGTAGGCCATATAAGTAGTATTGCTTTTTGGCGATTTTGCTAAATAGGCGACAGTGTGAGATAAGTTTATTCGGCACTCCGGAAGACCAATTTTATGACACGCGTCAAAAGTGGCATTGGCTAGAAGTAGAGCGCTATTGTTAGCCATTCCTATGTCTTCACTGGCAAAAATTATTAATCTTCTGGCTATAAATAAGGGATCTTCTCCAGATTCGATCATTCTGGCTAGCCAGTAAAGTGAAGCATTGGGATCGCTTCCTCGCATAGATTTTATGAAAGCCGAAGTCAGGTTATAATGTTCGTCTCCCTTTTTGTCATAAAAAAGTTCAGGTTTATCCAAAATATTCTTTACAGTTTCTTTTTTTATCTTTGATTCTTGTTTGAGACAGATCTCTAAAATATTTAAAGCTTTTCTGGCGTCCCCATTGGCTACATCAGACAAAAGGGATACAGCCTCGGACTCGGCTTTGGCTCCTTGTTTTTCCAAAGCCCTGTTTATTATTTTGATCAGGTCTTGTTTTTCCAAAGACTCCAGGGTTAAGAGCCTAACTCTGGAGAGCAGGGGAGAGTTTATACTAAAACCGGGATTTTCAGTAGTGGCTCCGATCAGAGTTATTGTGCCGTCTTCTAGGTGCGGCAAAAGGGTGTCCTGTTGTGCTTTGTTCCAGCGATGAATTTCATCAATAAATAAAATGGTTTTTTCGCTGTTTTTAGCTTTTTTTATTATAGATCTAAGATCTTTAACCCCGCTAGTAACAGCACTTAATTGAACAAACTCCGCCTTACTCTGTTTGGCTATTATATGAGCTAAGGTTGTTTTGCCGCTTCCCGCGGGCCCCCAGAATATAATTGAGGGTATTTGGTTCTTCTTAATTGCTTGATACAAAAAACCATTTTTTTGAATTATTTTTTCTTGACCAAAAAAGTCCGATAATTTGGACGGTCTCAAAGAATTGGCCAAAGGAGTGTTTTTTTTCATATTTTGAGGTTTGAATTTATTTTATTTTAGAAAAAAATTTTTAAGTGGTCAATTTTTACACAAGAAAACTCTTTGACCCCAATAGGGGATAACTGCTATAATTCCCCCAGTTTCTTGAAAAATATTCAAGAAACTTCTAATAATTAAATTTTTTCTTATGAGAAAAGAATTAATTCTGGGTTTGGCCCTGGTTTTGGTCCTAGCCGGTTGCGGAGCTGAGACCGCTCCTGAAGGAGTTCAAGATCCGGATCAATTTGATCAAGGAGATGTTCAGCAGGAGCAAGATTCTGGAATAGATGTTGTTCCGGAAAGTGAGGTTCCTGGTCCTCAAGAGCCCGGTCCTCAAGATGATGAGTTTGAAAGTGATCCGGACGGTTTAGATGAAATTGACAGTAGCGACGGAGGTGGTATGGGTGACTTAGAAGATCTGGAGGATTTGGAAGAAACAGACGATGACTTGGATATTATGATCGAGTAATGAAGTTTTTGGAAACTCCTTGTTTTTTTACAAGGGGTTTTTTGCACAAATAATCTATAAATTGTTTGTGCAAAAAACTCTTTGACCCCAATAGGGGATAACTGCTATAATTCCCCCAGTTTCTTGAAAAATATTCAAGAAACTTCTAATAATTAAATTTTTTCTTATGAGAAAAGAATTAATTCTGGGTTTGGCCCTGGTTTTGGTCCTAGCCGGTTGCGGAGCTGAGACCGCTCCTGAAGGAGTTCAAGATCCGGATCAATTTGATCAAGGTGAACCTCAGGGAGTGGAGGACATGGACGGAGGCGTTGAAGGTGGTTTGGACGATATGATGATCGAATAAACTCAAAAAGGATATAGCCTCCTTTTGATTTGGGATGCTATATCCTTTTCATCTTTGACTCTAATAATCATGTTTGTTAGTATGATAAATACTTAAATGATAATAAATAATTTTGTTTTTATGAGAAAAAAATTAATTCTAGGTTTAGCCCTGATTTTTGTCTTATCCGGTTGTGCCGCAATTGAGGGGGATCTTGGTCAAGGAGAGATGTTAACCCCTGAAGAGGCTAAAGAGGAGGCTAGGGGTTTTATTAATGAGGAGCTGATTGCCGAGGGGCAAGCAGGAGCCGAGATAAGCGAAATCACTGAAGAAAAAGGTTTGTATAAACTTTATGTCCAGTTGCAAGGCCAGATAATCGAATCTTATATGACCTTGGATGGAAAGAAGTTTTTCCCTCAGGGAATAGACATGGAAGATCCTGATCAACAACTTCAACAAGATGAGGCGGCTCAACAACAACCTCAGGAAATGATGAGTCAAGAAGAACAGGTGGATATGATGATTGATGAATCAAGGATGATGTTGGATCAAATGGGCGACGACATGGACTCCGGAGACAGGAGCAGATTTGAACAAGCGGTTGAAGAACTAGAGACTTTAAGTGAATCCGAGGATCCTGACCAAGATGAAATGAG
>CAZNAQ010000065.1:0-4388 GCA_964571265.1 uncultured Gammaproteobacteria bacterium
TTGGATCATGGAGGGCATTTGTCTCATGGTCATCCAGTTAATTTTTCCGGCCTTCTTTATAATTTTGTTCAATATGAACTGGACCCGGAGACTGGCAGATTGGACATGGAGAAATTAGAGGAGCTGGCCTTGAAGGAAAGGCCTAAAATGATAGTGGCCGGTTATAGTGCCTATTCCAGGGAGGTGGAGTGGGAGAGAATAAAAGAGATAGCCGACAAGGTTGGAGCTTACACTTTTGCCGATATCGCACATACCGCCGGATTGATTGCCGGGGGTCAAATGTTAAATCCGGTGCCTACTTTTGATGTGGTTGCCACTACTACTCATAAGACCTTAAGGGGGCCCAGGGGTGCCTTGATTATGTGCAGAGAAAAATATGCCAAAGAAGTGGATAAAGCGGTTTTTCCCGGAATGCAAGGAGGTCCTCATAACCATATTACTGCGGCCAAGGCGGTGGCCTTCAAGGAGGCTTTAAGACCGGAATTCAAGGAATATGCCGCACAGGTTATAACCAATGCCCAAACTTTAGCCCGAGAATTCACAGATCGGGGTTACAGGGTCGTGTCCGGAGGTACGGACAACCATTTAATGGTAGTAGATCTAACCAATCAGGCTGTTTCTGGCAAAGAGGCAGAGATGATCTTGGAGCAAGTTGGAATCTCTGTTAGTCGCTCCGCCATTCCCAACGACCCCAATCCGCCTAAAAACCCTTCAGGGATAAGACTGGGTACTTCGGCTTTGACCACCAGAGGGATGAAGGAGGACGAGGTTAAGGAAATAGCTGACATGATCGTTCAAGCCCTGAAAAATAAAAACAATCAGAATAAGATACAGGAATTAAAAACCGCAACAAAAGAGATCTGTGCTCGCTTCCCTCTTTTTAAATAATTCAAATCAAACAAATTTTATTATTAACTCTGTTCATTTATGAGTGCTGTTATTATTGACGGACATCAGATAGCCAATAAAATAAAAGACGAGATCGTTAAGGACGTGATCGAACTTAACGGTGGGAATCGGGACCTAAAAACTTGGGCTAGAGCCGATTCAAGACCCAGCCTGGCCATTATTTTGGTGGGCAAAAAAGAAGACTCCTTGCTTTATGTGAATTTAAAGGAAAAAGAGGCCAAGAAAGTGGGAATCGACACTCATTTATACAAGATACCGGAAACAAGTTCTGAACAAGAAATTATAGAGGTTATAGAGCATCTTAATCAGGACAAGGATATTGATGCTATTTTGGTTCAGCTTCCTTTACCAAAAAATTATAATACCAACAAGATCATCGACTCTATTACCCCGCAAAAGGATTTGGACCGGTTCCACAAGAAGAATCAAGAAGCTCTTTTTGATTCTTGTGACCACGATCATTTGATGCCCCCGGTTTATATGGTGGTTTTTAAGATACTCGAGGAAATCAAACAAGAACCTCGGGATAAAAAAGTCAGTATTATTTCCAACTCTGAAGTGTTTGGTTCTGGCCTGGCCCGAGCGTTTGAGTGCCGTGGTGCACGAGCCAAGGCCATTTTAAGCTCAGATAAGGAGCTCGACACCGAACCCCCTGAATCCGATATTGTGGTGAGTGCTGTTGGTTCGCCTGGTTTCCTTGGTTCAGATATGATAAAAAAAGGAGCTATAGTTATTGATATAGGGATCAAGAAAGAAGGGCCTAGGGTCTATGGAGATGTTGATTTTGAGAAAGTGAAGGATAAAGCTGGTTTTTTGACCCCGGTCCCCGGCGGAGTGGGTCCCATAACCATAGCCATGGCCCTGAAAAACACCCTAGACCTCTATAAAAAGAATAAAACTTAAGCCTTTCTCAGTAATGGACAACAAAAAACAACAACTTAAGGACCTGTTAAGGATCCATTTTGGTTTTAAGGATTTTCGTTTCGGGCAAGAAAAAGCCATAGATTCTATTTTGAAAAAACAAGATTCCTTGGTTATTATGCCTACCGGAGGAGGAAAATCCTTGATATACCAACTTCCCTCCCTGGTCCTGGATGGAGTGACCCTGGTGGTGTCCCCTCTTATCGCCTTAATGAAGGTTCAGGTTTTTAATTTGTATTCCATATGTATTCCGGCCAATTTCATAAATTATTCCTTTATTTTGGCAGAGCTTGAACAAAGAGTTCAGGGTGTTAAGAATAGGGAGTACAAATTGCTCTACATAGCTCCGGAGAGATTCAATAATCATGCCTTTGTCCAAAACTTGAAAGAAATTCCGGTCGATCTTTTTGCTGTTGATGAAGCTCATTGTATCAGTGAATGGGGACATGATTTTCGGCCCAGCTACACCAGGCTCAATCAGGCAGTGGAATTGGCTGGCAGGCCACCTGTGGTGGCCCTGACAGCCACGGCCACACCCGAGGTAAAAGATGATATAATCAAGCAACTAAACCTGAAAGATCCAGAAGTTATAGTCACCGGTTTTTCCAGACCTAATTTGCAGTTCGGAGTCATACAGACCACGGAAAACCAAAAAACTTCTATTCTAACCGATTCTATTAAATACTTGCCTGAAATAAAAGGGATTGTATACACCGGAACCAGGGCTAAGGCAGATGAGATAACCAGAGCCCTTTTGGACGAAGGTGTTAATGCTGTTTCTTATCATGCTGGCATGGATGGAGATGATAGAAAGTGGGTTCAGGAGAATTTTATGAAAGACAAGGTTGAGGTGGTGGTAGCCACTAACGCTTTTGGTTTGGGTATAGACAAAAAAGACATCAGGTTTGTTATTCATCATGACATGCCAGGAACCGTGGAGGCTTATTATCAAGAGGCTGGTAGGGCCGGACGTGATGGCAGATCCAGTTTTTGCCTTCTTTTATACTCTTCCAAGGACAGGAACCTCCGAGAGTTTTTTATAAGAGGTGACAATCCCAGCCCTAACACCATAATAGAGATATATGACACCCTTTTAAGTTATGAACAAGACAAGGTTTTGTTCACTTATAACGAGTTCGGACAGATGTTGTCTGAAAACGCTCCGGATATGGCTATCGGGACCGGATTAAAGATCTTGGAAAAAGAAGGATTTATTTCCAGGGTCCAGGAAAAAACCAGTAACGCTTATTTAAGATTGAATCTTTCCTGGGAAGAGGCTTTTAAAAAAGTAGGTCTTAGGGCCAGGTCCCAAAAAAAACTTTTGACCAAACTTAAGGAAAGATATAGGAGCGATCTAGAAGAAGGTGTTTATATAAACCTAGAGGAGGTGGCCGACATTCTGGAGATCAAAAAAGAATCTTTAAAAAGAAGTGTCAGGAGTTTGACTGAGAAAAAGGTGTTGGAATATCATCCTCCTTTCAAGGGTACTGAGGTCAATATTTTAAAAAGAGTGAGTCCTGAGGATTTGGATATAGACTTCACCAACTTAAAGGAGAAGGCCAGACAAGCCTATGATAAATTGGACAAAGTCGAGGATTATGTCTATTCTTATGATTGCAGGCAGAAATTCATTTTAGACTATTTCGGAGACAGAGAGTCTTCTGGTTGTGGTCAATGTGATAATTGCTTAAACAGTCCAACCAAAAAGAATAGCTTTTCTAAAGTTGCAAAAAAAGAGGATAAAAAAATAAAAATAAACACCAAATTGACCCAATTGGAGACCTGGGAGTTTTACAAAAAAGGTCTTGATTTGAACCAAATAGCCGAACAAAGAGGTTTGAAGAAAGAAACTATCGTGGATCATGTTTGTTTTTTGATTAAAAAGGGTTTGTTGTCGACCAGTGACTTAAATGAACTTGTTTCACCGACTATTCAGAAAAAGATATTGAAAATCACAAAAAAAACAGGAACAGAAAAATTAAAACCCATTAAAGAGGCACTTGGTGAAGATGTGAGTTATCAGGATATTAAATTGGTTTTAGCAAAGAATTCTTATGGACAAAAACACTAAGAAAAAACTTTTGAATTTGGTAATGACAAATTATAGTGATATTGCCAACAGTTTTGATGAGAGTAGAAAAAAACCCCTATGGCCCAAATTAAATAAATTGTCTGGAGAGGTTAAGGACGGAGAAAGTGTAATTGATGTGGGATGTGGCAATGGCAGGTTGTTGCACGGCTTTCAAGATAAAGACATTGATTATTTGGGTGTGGATTTTTGTAAGGACTTGATTCAAAAAGCTAAAGAGAATTTTCCTGACCAGGAATTTTTAGAAGGAGATGTTTTGGACCTGGGAAGTATCAATAGAATAGGTTTTGATCATGTTTTTTGTGTAGCTGTCCTTCATCATATACCCGGCTCTGATCTTAGAATTCAGGCTCTAAAACAACTTAAAAACAAGGCGGCCAAGGACGGTCGAATAGTGATCACGGTCTGGAATCTATGGGCTCAACCTAAGTTTAGAAAATTGATCATAAGATATCTGCTCTTAAAATTT
>CAZNAQ010000066.1:0-4362 GCA_964571265.1 uncultured Gammaproteobacteria bacterium
GGGTATTGATGTTGTGGATCTGCACGGCGTCTATATACGCATCTTCCGGGTATTCTCCCCGGCCGTCGCCGAACAGCAGGGACAGGGACCGGCGAAGGTCGTCCACGGCCGTGGAGACGTTCCATTCATCGATCATCCCTTCGCTGAAATCCGTTGGAAAGCGTTCGCCTTGCGGCCGCCGTGCGGTGCGGATATGCGTCTTGGTGGCCACGAAGAGCCGTTTGCGGGCTTCCGGGTCATGGTTGGCAGCCGCAGGCGATATTCCCAGCCGCCGGAACGCCTCGCCGAAATGCTTCTGGCTGGGCCCGTAGATATTCGAGGTGTCCATATAGTTGATGCCCAGCTTGTGGGCCTTTTCGATGATGGCGACCGGATCGGATCCGGGGCCGGGCCACTGGATGGACGCCTGGCCTCCGAGTCCCAACGTGGTAATTTCTCTTTCCGTGCGTCCCAGGATTCGGGTTGCTGGCTGCGTCATAATATCCACCTCCTGTACTGTATTGCTGCCTTTAATCGAAATCGAAATCGAAATCGGCTTCAATCCCGATACCGATGCACGTTTCCCCTTCATCTCGATGCTGCATTACCGTTTTCCGCCCAGTTTCAGCTCCCGGATTCTCTTTCAAAATGTTTTTCAGCAAGCCTCGCCTTCCGCCTGGCCTGTGCCTCCCGGTTGCGGCGCTCTTCCTCGTCGGTTTCGGCTATGACCGGCGGGATCATACGGGGTTTCAGGTTCGTATCGATAGCCACGTAGGTAAGGTAGGCCGAGGCGATATGCCGCCGCTTGCCGCTCATGAGGGTTTCCGCTTCAACGCGGACGCCGATTTCCATGGAGGTTTTTCCGGTCATGTTGAGACTGGCCGAAAGGATCAGCAGGTCGCCGATGAATGCCGGATGGTGAAAGTCCAGGCGATCCACCGAGGCGGTCACGGCGTTGCACCGGGAATGCCGGACGGCCACCACTCCGGCCGCCGAATCGATCAGTTTCATGATCGTACCGCCGTGAACGTTCCCGGCCGGATTGGTATCCGAAGGCTGCATCACCTGGGAAACGATCACGCTGGAATTGCCGACGGGTTTTCCGTTTTCCTGGCCGTTTGGATGCGTGCTGCATGGTTTTTCTTCGCTCATCGAGTGTCCTTTTCTGTGTCTGTCCCGTTTTATCCAATTGTAATTCCGATACCGGAGCTGTCAAAGACCGTATAAAAATCCTTGCCCTCCTGGCGCAGAATGGTTTATACAGGGGTTATTGCAGACGGTCGGCCATCGGTCGACCCCGCCCGCTCCTGATACGAAGGCATTTCAGGGAACGCCGTGAAACGAATTGTCTTTCTGCTTGTTTTTTTAATACCCTGCACCTGCTTTGCCGCGCCCAAAGCGGATTCCGTACTGGTGGTAAAATCAGAGGCCATGTTGTATCTGCTTGAAAACGGAGAGGTATTCAAGTCCTTTCCAGTGGTTTTCGGCGACAACCCGGTTGGCCATAAGAAGCGGGAAGGCGACAACCGGACCCCGGAAGGCACTTACATTCTGGATTTCAAGAATGAAAACTCGGCCTTCTACAAATCGATTCGCATATCTTACCCCAATGAACAGGATATTACCAGGGCTGCAAAGCGGGGTCTGGACCCCGGCGGCAATATCATGATCCACGGCCAGCGGAACGGATACGGTCATCTCGCCCCTGTCATGCAGCAGTACAACTGGACCGAAGGCTGCATCGCGGTGACCAACTATCAGATGGACGTCATCTGGGATGCGGTGGCGGTGGGAACCCCTATCACGATTATGCCGTAGCTCTTTTTTGCCGCCTGGCGGCATTCGAGGCTTTTACAGGTTCCGCAACTTCTCCAACCCCCTTCGCCTCAACCTGCGCCGGTCCGAACCGGATGGCATTGGCCGGGCACGCACCCGCGCAATTCATGCATCGCATGCAATTGGTGGAGAGGGTTTCCGGCCGGCCGGTTTCCTTCACCCGGTCGATGGCATCATCGAGAATGCCCCCGAGCGGACACGTTGCTGCACACGTTCTGCAGCTTTTGCAGTTCGACTGGATCTGCATCTGGTAGGGGGCAATACGTCCCAAAAGCTTTCCCAGAACACCCCATGGGCAGACGTGGGCGCAAAACCCCCGCGGATAATACATTGCTCCCACAATCGTCCCGAGCGTCATCTGGACAGCCATCATCCCGATAGGGATCGTCCATGTCCACGGGGCATCCGTCACAAATACCCTCAGGTAGATGAATACCGCCAGGAAAACCACGGTGAACCCGTATCCGAACCATGGGCTGGTCAGAAATCCGGGCATTTTGCGGTTCGGGGAGATACGCCGGATCACATGGTCCAGCCATGCGCCGTTGGGACATATCCACCCGCAGAAGACCCGGCCTGCGAAAAAGGCTGCCGCCAGTGCGGCAATGACAAATAAAATGTTGAAGTAATATATACCCATGCCCAGCAGCAGCGCGGCAAGTATAATGCCGAACAACTGGGTGGTGTGGCGGATGTTTGTGTACATGGATTTGGCTTGTATGCAGGATTGACCTTTTTTCGTTTCAGCCGTTTGTGCCATTGGATCTTCCTCGTTTATAAAACAGGTTACAGGGTTTCATGTTGATGACCGCCGCTCGACACCGGCATTCCAAAAGCCCGCCACTCGGGGATGCCCTCCCGCATCCGCCGGGCCGAATAGCCGTGTTCACGCAGCACTTCGACAGCCCGGCTCGCCAGGAGACAGTAAGGCCCCCGGCAATAGGCGACGATCTCTTTTTCCGGCGGAAGTTCCGCCAGGCGGGACGCCATCTCTTCAGCGGGGATCGACAGGGCGCCGGGAATGTGCCCCGCCCGGTATTCCGATTCGGGCCGAACATCGATGACGATGATCTCGTCGTTTTCCAGGCGGTTGACAAGGTCTGCGCGGTCGACGGGTTCCATGGCTTCGGAGCCGTCCGCAAACCGCGAGATGATTTTTTCGAATTCAGCCAGACGGGCTTCTGCGAGGCGGCACATCGCGGAGAAAAATTCGCAGACATGCGCGTCGGCAACGCGGTAGGTTACATACAACCCCGTTTTTTCGGAATCCACCATGCCCGCCCCCCGAAGCACCTGGAGATGCCTCGATACGTTGGCAACGCCCATCCCGGCTTCTTCTGCCAGGGACTCCACGGTTCGCGCCCCGTTACGGAGAATGTCAAGGATCTTGAGTCTCCCCGGGCCGGCCATGGCTTTTCCGATCCGGGCCAGCTGTTCGTAGGCGGTATCTTTTGCGTCGTCTTTCGGTGCCTGGTCTTTTGGCTTCATAGCGTCTCCCGGCCGTCAGAATATTTAATGATCAAGTATTCAATTGATTAGTAAAATACACCGGCAAGCTGTTCTTGTCAAATTATAAAATTGTTTTTTTGAAAAAATCGCGTGCGGGCAAAAAAGACGGGATTGTTCGTGGGCTTCGCTGAGAGTTTTACATCTGATACATTCTTAATGAGATGCGGGCGTTTTCTTGTGTATGGCGTTTTTTTTTGGTTTTCACCTGGAAAAATATTTCTGTAATATGTCGTCCCGGGTGCTTTCGATAAACATGTATTTCGCCATTTCCCGGGCTGCCTCGGATTTTTGGTTTTTTATATAAGACCAGGCTGCTTCTTTAAATCCTATTACTCCGGCGAGTTTTATCGCCATCAGGTACGTGGGGTTCATCAATGGGTCCGGCTTCTCATCCTCCATGCGTTGTGCGACCTTCAGATAGCATTTGACTTGCCCCTGCCAGCCAGGCTCCGCAACCTCCCTTGCCATGCAGGCATACAGCTGATTTTCGGGTGTATCATTCACTGCCAGAATTTCCCTGGCTTCCCCAAGGACCTGGTCGAGGCGATCCATTTGCAGAAATATATTGATACGGGTTGACCGTGCAGGCAGGTATTCGGAGTCCTGCTTCAGGGCTTGCCCGGTAAGCTTGAGGGCAGTTTTCAGATCCCTTTGGTCCTGTGGAGACTGAAGGATTTGAAGTGCACGGGCATTCAGCTTTTCCGGAGTCTCAACGGACTGCGCTGAACAGCTCACTATTATCATCAATATGGAAAGAAGCAAAAGAAGACCACGGATCATTGTATATTCTCCAGTTTGAGCGTTTCCCTTGCAAACTGTGGGCTTGGTACTACCGAACCATTTGCCGATGACCATATTGCAGTGCCGCCCCGCACCAGCTGTTTTCCGAAAGTGCTTTGAGGAAGGTAAACGATTCCGGCGGGTATGCTTCCAGAATCCCCTGCAGCTCATTTTCCCGGAACCCGGAGAATACCAGTGCCGCCCCGGGGGATGCAAAATTCCGTATGGTTGTGGAAAGTGCGGCCAGGGTGGGATATC
>CAZNAQ010000067.1:0-4356 GCA_964571265.1 uncultured Gammaproteobacteria bacterium
GATAACCTTCCCCAGTATCTGGGAGGGTTGGGGTAACCAGTTCATTGAAGCGGTATTTGCTAAAAAGCCGATAGTTGTTTGGGAGTATCCGGTTTTCAAGAGAGATATAAAAAAACAGGGTTACAAAGTGGTTTCGCTGGGAGACAAGTTGATAAAAAACAGGGAAAACGGCCTAAGGCGAATTCCAACTGATAATTTAAACAAAGCTGTCAGAAAAACAGAAAAATGGCTCTTGGATCCTGAGCTCAACAAGAGCCTGGAAAAGAATTTCGATATCGGTGAGAAGTGTAATGGGTTTGAGATTATAGAGGACTTTTTAAAAAAAGAACTTAAACTGTGACTTAAAATCCCAATTTATCCAGATCATCCCCGATATTGATGCCCAGATCTTTTGAGGCATTCTTTCCGTTTATTACGATCTCCAGGAATCTATTCTCTTCAATACCAGAACTTCCTGTTATCAGGGCTGGTTTTTTTTCCGATACATCCTTTAGCTTAGGGCTTGATTCGAATCCGGCCTGATCAAGTTTTTCTTTTAGTTGTCTCTCTTCTTCCGTCCCCGCTAAGACCGTGGTTTTTATATTGCCAAAGTTGTCTACGCACCAAACAAGCGCTCCCAGGTCTGGAATTTCTTGTATATCCTTGATTTCGTTTTTAATATCCTTACCCTCCAGGATCCAAGTAGCTAACCTGGGGGTGAATTCAAAGCTTCTGAATTGAGTCTGGCTCAGATAATCTTTTTTCTTCGGTAAGTTCTTCTCTACGGTTCCTTTTAGATTAACCACTTTTATTTCTTTTGCTAGATCGATTTTTTTGACCAAAGATAGGTTATGTCCGCTTATTGTGGAAATAACCAGGGTCTTTTGGTAATAAAAGTAGGCAAAAGGGGAGCCGTTTTCCCATTTTTGAGCCTCTCCATTTCTGGGGGCTACATTGACCAGGATAACACCTTCTCGACCCAGTCCGGCATCTAAGGCGTCTACAAGGTTGCCACTTGCTTCCAGGTCTGAATCGACCTGAATGAAGTTGGTGGGGCAGTTAAGTAGGGAAGCGACTCTTGTTTCTTGTCTGCCTCTGGCGTTGGGGCAGTGACAATCATTGATAATGGTTGCAAACATAAAATAAAAAAGCCTTCCTTTCTAGGGAAGCGGCTTTATTTAAGCTTTAGTTATTTCATCATATTAAGCAGAAAAAACACAGCCACCTCCCGTGGAAGTCATCATCATCATTGGCATCATCATTTTTTGCTGTGTAATATTCATATTAATATAATAATTTTTTTAAAAAATTAAGTCAATAGAAAGTTGAAATTTTTTTATGAAGATGATAAAAATAAGGCATAAAAAGAACCTTAAAAACTAAAAAAAAACAAAAAAGAAAGGAGGATAAAAATGAGCACTTGCGATTTTTTAAAGGAACTGGAAAGTCAGTCTGTGGAGTATCTATCCAATTGGCTTGAAAAGATCAAGCCCGGGCACAGGGAAAGAGTTAACCAAATTATTCGTTCTTTTTGTAATCACTATGGACTCCAAGAAACCTGTGTTGACCTAATGTTGTTGAATAACTATCAAAACATCGGAGAGCCCTTGGTTATCCATTTGATAACCCAGGAAAGATCATTGGACCAGGAGGAGAAAAAACTGGTCAGAAGACATCCCATACTCTCGGCTCATGTTTTAGAGTCCAGAGGTTTTGAGGAAAAGATCGGCGCTGACCTGTTTTCAGAAATACTCATGCACCATGAAAGATGGGACGGCAAAGGATATTTCGGGGTAAAAGGAGAAAGAATACCTCTTTTATGTAGGATACTTTTTCCGATAGATTTTTTTGTGGCAATAACCTCAAAAAGGCCTCACAGGCCGGCAGTGCCCCCAGAGACCGCCCTTGATGAGATTCATTATCAGTCAGGAAAAATGTTCGATCCTGATGTGGTCAAGAAGTTAGTGGATTCCATTGAAAATCCGATCATGACAATGGGGTGTGCCAGATGAAGGGCCTAGAATTGATTGACCCGCCCTGAAAGTTTAAAAAGGGCGGGTTTTTTTTGTTCATTTAACTTGCTTGAATTCAAGCAAGTTATTCTTGAACTCTTGAGAAAGCCAAATATCGTTATGCCCGAAATCCCTGATCAAAACATATTCTTTTTTAGAGCTGGGTATGTTTTTGTATAATTTTTTTGAGTATTCATAAGGGATTATTCTGTCTTCTTCTCCATGAATAAAAAGAACCTCTCCTTTATAGTCACTCAACCATTTCATGTTATTGTAGTTTTCAGTTAAAAGGAAAGACACGGGGTAGATCATAAACCTTGACCTGGCCAGGTCGGCTATACTTGAAAAAGAACTCACCATTATAAGGGAATCAACATCTCCTATTTTTGAATGATAACTGGCCGGTCCGGTTCCCAGACTCTGTCCATATACAGCCACATCTTTGAAATCTCTTTCCTGTACGAACTGATCAATATTTTCTACATCTTTCAGGATCAGTTCTTTGGAAGGATTTTTGTCATCAGCTGAGTATCCGGCATACTCGACAAATATAAGGGATCTGTCGCTCTGCTCAAAAATATCTCTGAAATAAGCCCTGTCACATGTAGACCCGGCATTTCCGTGGTAATGGATGAGCACTTCTCTCTCTGATTGGGGCTGAAAATAAAATCTGGTGCCACCAAAAGTCTTCTTTTCGTAATCACTAAAAGCTTGGCAAGCCTCAAAATCCTGATCGTCTGGATAATAGATCATGGATTTTTGATTAATATACAAGAAAAGACCGAATATTATATATATCAAGAAAAGGGCAATCGGTAGTTTGAGAGCTTTTTTATTCAATTTCATACTAGATTTATATTATCAGATTTTGTTTTTTAATAAAAATTTCCTTTGGGGTTTACTTTTTTAAAAAATTATGGCATAATACCATGATTACTTGCTCTTTTTATTTAAAAACAAAAAAAGAAAAGGAGGAGATTATGATCAAAGATCCTAAGGAAAGATCTATTCCGTTCAGGGTGGGTGATGTTATTTATCAGAAAGGCTTTATTCCAGCCAAACCTTTAGAAAGAGAGTCTCCCTGGGAGATTGATAGGCTCGGAATATTGAGCAATCCTTCTGATGAAGGTAGGAAGATTTTTAAAATAATTAGATTGAGACCGAAACGGGATCTTGTGGGTGTTATACACATAGATAGTTCAGACTTGTTTGTTCTAGAGGTTTATGGAAGAAAGTATCTTAAACAGGCCATTGATATGGCCAACAAGATCTATAAAGGAGTCGGGGTTCCGGTTTCTATCAGGTTAATCCAGGAGGATGTCAAGAAAGAAAGTTATTTTCTGAGATTAAGACATTTGAGTAAAAGTTAAAAAATAAGCCCTGCTTAAAATCTAGCAGGGCTTTTGTTTTACAAACGTTTTACTCCTTTCTTTTTACTGGCTACTTTCAGCACTTTTCCTTGAGTATTAAAACTCCTTTTTTTGTCCGGAGCTATTCTTATTATTTTTGATTTAATTTAATGTAAAGGACATTTAAAAAACAAAAAGAGGTGATGACATTTTGTCAGAACCTCTTTTTTCTATTTAAAAAAATATTGAATAGTTATTTATTCCAGGTTTTTTTTCATGGGACAGGTTTTTAATCCGTGAAAATTCCTTATTCCGGTGGTTTTTTTGTATCCCATTTTTTCATAAAAGGGAATCGCGTATAAAGAGGAGCGCAATTTTATCTCTTTGGAACCTTGTTTTTTAGCCTCATTCTCAAATTTATTTATCAAAAGTCTTCCCACTCCTTTTTTATGGTTTTTACCATCCACGAATAAATTGACTATTCTTTGGGGGTTTCCCCGGATAATACCCACAATATCATCCTCATCCCAAGCCACATAAAAGATAGGGGTTTTTTTAAAGGTGTTCAAGATCTCTTTTTGGCCTTTCTTTTCAAGGTCATAGATATCAAGATACCTCTGGACCGCCCC
Organism: uncultured Gammaproteobacteria bacterium; assembly: GCA_964571265.1. Classification (GTDB taxonomy): domain Bacteria; phylum Patescibacteriota; class Patescibacteriia; order Patescibacteriales; family JAGXOH01; genus CAZNAQ01. The sequence goes on from CAZNAQ010000067.1 coordinate 3,970, forward strand.
TCTTTCTTTGCATTCATTTCCATTGAATTTTTTAAAGGTGTTTTTGATCAACAAAGCAACGACCTTTGTATCTTCTTTTTTGAATTTTCGGAGTTTAAACATGGTTAAAATTTTATTGCCATTAAAGAATGAGAGTTGGGCGAGAGATTGGGCCGACTCTCGCTCATTTTCGGGATTCACTATTCTTCTTTAGTTTCTTCTTTGATTTTTTTATTTTCAAGTTTACCGCCACAGAGTTCGCAATTTTCAAATTCTTCGGTTTCTAGTGTAAAATAGGTTACTCCGCATTCCGGGCATTGTAACATACCACACCTCCTTTTTTGTGTTTTTTGTCCCAATTCCCATTCTTTAATTGTTTGAGTTTTAAAACGAATTGTTTTCATTTGA
>CAZNAQ010000068.1:0-4304 GCA_964571265.1 uncultured Gammaproteobacteria bacterium
CAGGTAGTTATATATTTCTGGGTCCTTCTGACCTGGGAAAAACAACAGTGGCCAAATTCTTTATTAAAAGCCTTTTATGTTCTCAGGAGCCGGAATCCGCTCCCTGTGACACCTGTCAATCCTGTAGACAGATGGAGCAGATCGGTGGAGAGGACGACCTGTCCGCTGTTCATAGCGACTATCATCTACTCAGAAGAGAGCCTGACAAAAAGAATATTTCAATAGAGCAGGTTCGGGAGTTCAACAAGATCCTTAATATGAGCTCCTTCCTGAATTCTTATAAGACCGGTATAATCAAGGATGCCGAAAGTTTGAGCTTGGAAGCGTCCAACGCTCTTTTAAAGACCTTGGAGGAACCCAAAAAAAAGGTGGTAATAATTTTGATCGCTTCTAATTTGGAAAATATTCCCCAGACCATAGTTTCCAGAAGTCAAACCCTTAACTTTTATCCGGTGAACAAGGATCATATATATGACCATCTTTTGAACAATTTCCATACTTCCAGGAGTGTGGCCAAAAACTTGGCTCATTTAAGTCTGGGTCGTCCTGCTTTGGCAGTAAAACTCTTGGAGGACAAGGAGCTTTTGAAGGAATATCAGGATAAAGCTGGAATTTTTTTGGATGTTTTGGATGATCACTATTCTGATTCAGGTGTAAATGACTTGGGTAATTTTTTGGGTGAAGAGGCTGGAGGTCGAGAGGGAGTCAAGAGAGCTTTGAACATTATTGAGGTTTGGCGCGGTGTGGCTCGAGATATTGTGTTAATGAGCTCTCAGAACAAAGACCTTATTCAATATGAGATCTGGCAAGAGAAATTGGAAAGAGTGTATAAGAAATTTGATCATAAAAAAAGTTTAAGATTGATCGGTCTTCTTCAAAAAGGAGAGAGACAGGTAAAAAACAATGTCAACCCCAGATTGGTTTTAGAGAACATCCTTTTTAATATTAATTTAAATTAAGTATAAGCGTGTATGAAAAATAAAAAAATCTTCTTTTCAATTCTTGTCCTATTTGCCAGTATCTTGGTCTCTGGTTGCACTATTAGTTTTTCGACTGATGGCAAGAAGGACCTGGGAGGTGTTTTTGCCAGTGGCAACAGAGGTCAGACTTGGAGGCAAATGGTGGCTCTGCCCACTGCCCAAAGAGTGGAAAGTTTAAGCGGAGTGGTGGTCAATGATCTGGCAGCCGACCCCAACGACCCCCAAGCTATTTATATGGCCACTGTTGGCAATGGTATGTATTACACCTATGATCTACCCGAGGGCTGGCAGAGAGCCAGAGGTCTGCCCAGGACAAGTATCAATGCTGTAGCTGTAGAGCCGGGTTCCAAATGTATTATTTATGCTTCAGCTGAAAACAAACTTTACAAATCGACCGACTGTAATCGTACTTGGGAGCCGGTCTATCATGATGATGACAAACAGGCCAGGATCACCAGTATTGTTGTTGACCATTATGACGCTAACCGTCTTTTTATAGGCACTTCCAACGGAATAGTGCTTAGGTCTGATGACCGGGGAGGTAGTTGGAGGAGTATTCACAGGGTGTCCAGGGACAAGATCACCGGCTTGCATATCAGTCCCCATGATAGTCGGATAGTTTTTGCCACCACTGAGAGAAGCGGGGTTTACAGGACCAAGGATAGTGGGGAGGAGTGGTTGAGCCTGGTCGACAATATGAGAGATTTTGATAATCGGACCCGGGTCAGGGACCTGGCTACAGCCGACCCTGAAGAGGGTCTGATATTTGTGGCTACTGATTACGGTCTCTTAAAATCAGAGGATTTTGGAGAAGAGTGGTCCAAGATAGATCTTTTGACTCCGGAAAGGGGAGCCAAGATAAACTCTGTGGTTGTCGGCCCTCAAGATGAGGAGGAGATCTATTATGTTACAGATACCACCTTCTATCGTTCTTTAGATGGAGGGGTTAGCTGGAGTACAAGAGAATTGCCCACATCCAGGCCTGGTAAGGCGCTATTGATAAACCAAGAAGAACCTAATATAATTTATCTGGGCGCCGGAGCCGGACAATAGTTAATAATTAATTTTGGTGATTTCTGGGGTCAGAGCCCTTGAATTGCCTAAAAAATATGAATATATATTTGGAACAAAAACAGGAAGAATTTCAAAAGGTCATTGATTTCTTTAAGAAAGAGATCTCCAAGTTGCGAGTGGGCAGAGCTAGTGCTGCTATCCTGGAAGGGGTTTTTGTAGAGGTCTATGGGACCAGGATGCCGGTCCAGGGAGTGGCCAACATTAATATTCAGGATTCCAAGAACATGACTGTGGAACCCTGGGACAAGAGTGTTTTAAAAGAAGTGGAAAAGGCTATTTCTGATGCTCAATTAGGGGTGAATATAAACGATGACGGAGAAAAGATCAGGATCACTTTACCCCAGATAACCGAGGAGACCAGAAAGGAGTTGACCAAGAAGTTGAACGAGAAATTGGAGCAGGCCAGGATCTCTGTCAGGCAGGTCAGAGAAGAGGTTAAGAAGGAAATCGAGGAGGCTGAGAAGAACAAGGATATAACCGAGGATGACAGATATGATTTTATTGAAGAGTTGGACAAGGAAGTGGATAGGGTGAACAATGAATTAAAGGATATCCGGGACAAGAAAGAAGAGGATATCATGACTGTTTAGTTTGAATTTTTTTCGTTTTAGTCTATACTTCATATATCATTCATCTAATTTTGTAGTTAAAATTTTGTTTTTTATTAATTTTTTATTTTTATGTCATTAATTATTATAATTTTGATCTTTTTGGTGGTTTTGTCGGTTTTGGTATTTGCTCATGAACTAGGCCATTTTTGGGTGGCCAGAAAATTGGGAGTGAAAACCGAAGAATTCGGTTTTGGTTTTCCGCCCCGAGTTCTGGGGATCTACAAGAATAACTCTGGCAAGTGGAAGTTGGTTAAAGGCAACAAGGCTGTAGAGGACGCCCAGGACACTGTCTATTCAGTCAATTTGATACCTCTGGGAGGTTTTGTGAAGATCAAGGGCGAAGACGGTGAAGGTTCTGGGGAAGAGGACAGTTTTGCTCACAAAAAGATCTGGAAAAGAGCTTCCATTCTTTCTGCCGGAGTGATCATGAATATCTTTTTGGCCATGTTTTTGTTCGGTATCGGTTTTATGATCGGTTTACCCCAGGCTGTCGAGGGTTTACCTGAGAAGGCCAGAGTCTCGGACGAGCATGTACAGGTGGCTCAAGTCTTTCCCGGCACTCCAGCCGAAGAAGCTGGTTTGCGAATGGGAGATGTGGTTTTAGGTGTTGACGGGAATGAGTTCACCAAGGCCTCGGAGCTGGAGAGTTTTACCGCAGGTAAACAAGGCGAGGAGTTGAATTATGAGATCAAAAGAGGTAATGAAGTTTTAACTAAAAGCATAACTCCGGAGATCCTGGAAGAGTCCGGAAGCGCCGGTGTCGGCATCTCCATTATATCCGCCGGACTGGTACAATATCCTTGGTATCTGGCCCTGTGGGAAGGTGTAAAGACCACAATATTTTTGACCGGCGCCATTATCGTGGCCTTGGCCGGCTTGATCAAGGGCTTGTTTGTTGGAGCTCCTGTGGGAGGCGAGGTCGGTGGCCCGGTTATGATAGCTTCTTTGACAGGTCAATTTGCAGAAATGGGTTTTGTTTACCTACTCCAGTTCACTGCTCTTCTTTCAATCAATTTGGCCATTATCAACTTTTTACCGATTCCGGCCTTGGACGGAGGACGGGTCCTGTTTTTGATAGTCGAGAAATTCAAGGGCTCACCTGTTAAAAAAGAAGTAGAAGCGGCTATTCACAACATCGGTTTCATGCTTCTTCTGTTTTTGATCCTACTTATCACTTTCAATGATATATTTAATTTAATGGGATGATGATATGGGAATAATTTTTAGATGGTTGATAGTAACCACCGCTATCCTGATCAGTGCCTATTTGGTGCCCGGGGTAGAGGTCTCTGGTGTTTGGCCGGCTTTGTGGGTAGCCGTGTTTTTGGGGATCTTTAATTTGATCCTAAGGCCGATATTGGTAGTTTTTACCCTCCCGGTAACCATGCTTACCTTCGGACTATTTATTTTTGTGATCAATACTTTTTTGATCCTTTTGATCTCCACCATAGTTCAAGGATTTATGATAGAAGGCTTTCTCGAGGCCTTGATCTTCAGTGTCATCTTATCCGTGATAAGTTATTTATTGAACTACCTCGCTGAGTCCTCATCCAGAGGAAATACTCCGGTTAGACGATAGGAGAACGGGGATTGGCCCAGATGGCTAGGGCGCACGCTTCGGGTGCGTGAGGTCGCCGGT
>CAZNAQ010000069.1:0-4295 GCA_964571265.1 uncultured Gammaproteobacteria bacterium
ATCTCTCCCTTTGACGCCGAGGGAATGAGACACACTTCTTTTGCCTTAGTGGAGGTGATGCCTGAACTCTCTGAAGAAAAGGAAGTGGATATCAAAGATGAGGACTTGAGAATAGACACTTTCGGAGCCTCTGGTCCGGGGGGACAGAGTGTTAACAAGACCGAGAGCGCGGTCAGAATAGTTCATCAACCCACCGGTATCACGGTCAGTTGTCAGAATGAAAAATCACAGCATTAGAACAAAGAGACTGCCTTAAAAATCTTGAAGTCCAAGCTGCACACTCTCAAGCAAGAGGAAAGAGAGGAGAAAAAGGAGGAGGCTAGAGGAGAGGTGCAAACAGCCAAGTGGGGTAAGCAGATCCGTTCTTATGTTTTCCAGCCCTATGTAATGGTCAAGGATCATCGAACCAACTGTGAAACTTCTGATCTGGATTCTGTCTTGGATGGTGACCTGGAAACCTTTATAGAAAGCTATCTTAAGGATAATGTGGAGGGAAAAATTGATTCTTCTGACAACCAAAAGGTCTAAGATATTCTTTTTTGCCTGCCTAAGTTTTATTTTAGGGGTGGCTCTGGCTTCATTTTTTCAGGAAAAAATACTTCTTCATTTTGAAAAGATCCTTTTATTAGGGATCTTTTTTTTGTTTCTATGTTTTCTTCCTGTTGGTAAAAATCGATCCTTAAAGGTGGTTATTCTTTGGGCAACCTTTTTGTTTTTAGGGATTTTAAGGCTCATAGTCTCTCTACCTGAGGATTCTCCGGAACGTGCTCTTTATTACCATGACCAGGAAGTGAATATCAAGGCTCGAGTTTCGGACCGAGTGGAGCCGGGTTTGGAAAATCAGCAGTTAGAACTTAAGGTCATGGAATTGGACCAAAAACAGGTCTCGGGTAAGGTTTTGGTCACGACTGAACTTTATCCTGAGTATAGCTATGGTGATAAGTTAAGGGTCAAAGGATTTCTTCAAGAGCCTCCGGACTTTGAGGACTTTGCCTATTCCAGATATTTGGCTCAATCAGGTATTTATTCGGTTATCTATTACCCTGACATAGAGGTTTTGGGTCAGGCCGAGTTGAGTCTTTTTCAGAGGGTCAAAAAGAACATTTATTCCTTTAAAGACAGATCGGTATATATCTTGGAAAGTGGACTGGATGAACCAGCTTCTTCTCTGGCAAAGGCCATGGTCTTGGGGGACAGGAGCACTGTATCTCAGGATCTGAGGGATGACTTTTCCAGATCCGGTATCAGTCATATCACCGCCATCTCCGGGATGCATATAGGTATTTTGGCTGCCCTGGTTTTTCAAATCCTTTTAAGTTTGGGGCTTCAAAGAAACAAGATACTCGTGGCTTCTTGTTTGTTTTTGGTTTTTTATATATTCATGGTAGGTTTGCCGGCTTCAGCTATTCGAGCCGGGGTGATGGGCGGCTTAGTACTTTTAAGTTTCAGTTTGGGCCGTTTTCACAGGGTGGAGAATCTGCTTGTCCTGGCTGCGGCAGTGATGCTTTTCGCAAACCCGCAACTTCTTCGAGATAGTTTGGGTTTCCAACTTTCTTTCTTGGCAGTCACCGGTATTTGGTATTTTTATCCCGGTTTAAATGAGTTTTTTCAAAGGATACACAAGGAAAGATCGATGTTCAAGTCGGCCTCTGATGTCTTTATAATTACTGTTTCAGCTCAGGCTCTGACTCTGCCTCTCATAGCCCATAATTTTTCCCATATCTCTATCTTAGCTCCCCTGACCAATCTCTTGGTTCTTTGGACCCTTCCACTTATACTGCTCTTTACCTTGTTCGGTCTGTCCTTGGGGTTTGTTTTGCCTAATTTCTCTTGGTTGTGGTTGACTCCTGTTAATATCTTACTCGATTATGTGGTTATTGTCGGAAGTTATATAAGCGACCTGTCTTTCAGTGTTATTATGGTGGAGTCCTCCTTTTGGTGGTGGATAATCTATTATCTACTTTTTTTGCTTTTTATATTTTTGTATCGTCAAGGATTTTTATTGAAATTTAGGTCAAAAGATAGTAAGCTGAATATAGATATATGAGAAGAAGAAAAAAGAGACAAATCAATTTCTTGAACAGGTTGGACCCTGAGGAGTTTATGGATTCTGACGCCGACGGACTGACTGATGCGGAAGAGAGAAGACTGGGAACCGATCCCTATGATCCGGACACTGATCATGATGGCCTGGGTGATTATCAAGAAGTTTATGTCTACGGCACTGACCCCTTGAATCCGGACACCAACAACAACGGTATTCCGGACGGGGATGAAGTGAAGATGGGCAGGAACCCCAGAGGCAAAGGAAGCTTAAAGGACTTTTTGTTAGCCAACCAGGACAATGATTTCCGTCCTCACATCCTTCATCCCAAGAGGTTGGTTTTTTATTCCCTTTCAGCTGTTTTTCTAAAAATTTTTTTAGTAGCTGTGATCTTTCTTTTTCCCTTGAGCGCCTGGTTGACTCCGGATATTCTTTCAGAAGAGAGTCGCAAAGTACTTACTTTGACCAATCAATATCGGGTTGAGCAAGGATTGCCCGAACTTCAGGAGAATGAATCCTTGAGATTATCGGCTGTGAAAAAATGCCAGGACATGTTGATAGAGCAATATTTTTCTCATGTGGGACCCGGAGGAAGGGCGGTTTCTGACTGGCTTAAACAGGTGGGGTACCAATACCGAGTGGCTGGTGAGAATCTGGCCCTGGGCTTTAGTCGGGCCGAGAACTTAGTTAAGGCTTGGAAGGAAAGTGATTCGCATAGAAGAAATCTTTTGGACCCGGATTATGAGGAGATAGGGGTGGCCATAGCCAGTGGTAAATACCAGGGCAGAGAAACCACTTTTGCTACTCAACATTTCGGCACCCAGGTTGTTCGACAGGAGTCTCGAGTAGATGACCCGGAAGAAGAGGTGGTAGAAGAAGAGGAAGAGCAAGAAAAAGACAGGGAAGAGACCTCCTTTCTTGAAGAAGACCAGGATGTTGCTGGTCAAACAGAACCTCGGACAGAAACTTCCGACCCTCCGAGTGGCACGGAGTCAGAGACAGCCACTGAACAAGAGCCTTATTCAGAACAAGAAGAGATTGTGACCGAAGAGTCAACTGAGCTACCCAACCCTTCTTTCTTGGTCTATGCTCCCAGCTTGACCAACAAGACCCCAGTGGAGGTTAGGGTAATGGCGCCCGAGGCTGAGAAGATAAGGGTTTTTTCCGGAGATAAGGAGCTTAAATCAGTGGAATTGGGATTTTTCAAGAATGTAGTGCTTGAGATAGAACCTCCGGAAGGAAAGAATCAACTTTGGGTAGAGGCCACCAGGGGTGATGAATCAACTTTTTCTGATGTAAAAAAGATAGAGTTGGACTTAACTCCTCCTAAGATAGATCATTCAACCACTTTTATAACTGTGGATGAACCCTCAGGTAGAGACGAGGTGGTAGTCAGGGCGGAGGCGAGCTTGAGTCCGGACACTCAGGCGGCCGAGATCAGATTCGGTGATCACAGTTTGACCCTGGAAGACACCCAAGATGATCTGTGGCAGGGTAGAGGAGTTTTTAGCAAGGAAGAAAAAAAAGAGATCTTCGATCCAGTGGTCCCGGCCTCTTTAGTGGCTACCGATCAGGCCGGAAACACCAGTAAAGAAGGAATAGCTTGGGAAAATGTTCAGGCTCTTAACACCTCCTTATTTGATCAATACTTCTATCTAAAAGCTCATCCTTCGCAATACCTAAAACCTCTTTTTGATATAAGTTCTATCTATTATTCCTTTCTTTTATCCTTGGCACTCTTGGTCCTGGCGATCAATATAATCCTTGATATGCGCAGGCAAAAGGGACATGTGGTCATTTCCACCCTGGTTTTTGCGGCTTTACTTATTCTCTTAATTATTGTCTAATATAAGATAAATATTTGACATTTTAAAAGCAAAGGAATACATTAAATTTAAGAATAAAAATATAGAAATTCTGTATATGATCCAGATAGGGGCTTTATTATTCAATAAAGGTCGACCCCGGCTGAAGGGAGATCTCAGCTCTTAAAATTAGAAGTAATTAATCGCTCTGTTGAACGCCTAAAGGCAACTTTAACAGAGAACACAAATTATGAATAAAATTATTTTAAATCTGGCAGTTGTGGCCTTGGTCGCCGCTATCACTGCCGGAGGAACTTGGGCTTATTTCAGTGATCAAGCCGAGGTTTCCGGCAATACTTTTTCCACAGGAAACGCTGACTTAAAAATTTATGGTCATGATGGACAAAGCGATTATGATTGGACCGATTCTTTTGAGTTTGATCTCG
>CAZNAQ010000070.1:0-4262 GCA_964571265.1 uncultured Gammaproteobacteria bacterium
CTGTTGAATCACTCTTGGGATCACTCAAAGATGATGAAGATTCTTTATGTTTTTTGGCCACTTTTATTATTTTATCACAGGTCTCTTCATCCAAGGAAAGACCACCTTTATCATAATCCTTCATCAAAGTCTTTTTGGTAAGCATCTGATTCCTAATACCCCTAAAAAAAGTGGTGATTATCTTTTCAAACCTCTCTTTATTGGCCTCACTACTAAAGTTAATATCCATTTCCTCTATGACCTTCTTGGTTTTTTTGCTATCTTCTGAAACTTTTTTCTGTTTAAGTTTCTCTACTTTCTGAGATATCTGTTTTATTTCTTTTTCATCCTCAGATGAAAAGAAGTCAGATTTTTTTTCAGAAGCCTCTTGAGACTCTTCCTGAGAACTCCCCTGTTCCAATTTTTTATAATTTTTTTTCTTGGGTAAAAAACTAAGTTCAGAAGAGGATAACAAGGGAGTTTTTGAAATCTTTTTATCAATATCACTTGTATTTTTTTCCTTCTCGCTACTCTCAGATTTGTGACTCTTTTCATCTACGCTTTGATTATTTTTTGGAAGTTCCTTTTTCTCACCAAAAATAGCTTGGCCCTCGAGATGGTCCATTATACCAGAAAAGACTTTTTTCTTAAGTTCATCAGATAGATCCCTAGCTTTGTCCTTGTCCAGACTCGTTTCGTTTATGAAATAACTTTCCAGTTCATTCAAGGGAATATCCTTAACAGCCACCTTCATTACTGTGGCTACCAGATCCAGGTCATACTTCTTTTCCAGACCAGAAATAACCTTACTAAGTTCGGGATTAGATATCTTTTCCCTTACTTCTTTAGGTAATTTTTTGAATTTTTGCAAATAATCCAGCATAAATAGATATTAGTCCTTCTATTAATTCTTTAATGATTCTTTGATCTTCTTTATCTCCTCTTCTATTGCCATTCTTTCCAAACTTCCTTGAGGATATTCTTCTTTTTGTTTTTCAAGCTCATCAATCCGTGGGTCAGAGATTTCTTTTTCCGAGCTAGCCGGCTCTTTTTCCTTTGGAGTCGCCTCAGACAAATTTTCTTTCTTTAAAGGGGTTTTATTCTCTTCAGACACCGGAAATATCTGCCAAGTATCAACCGGTTTATCCTGGAAAAACTCAAAAAAGAATTTTACATTTCTATAAAGGATCAACAATTTCTTTACTCTTTCTTTTTCTTTTTCATCCAAGGCCTTGGTGTTGACCGAGTTGGTCAAAAACTCGGACAATTCCATATTACTGAACATATCACTGCCATAGGTTTTTATAAAATGTTTGAGCCAATTGGCCACGGTGGGTCTTTTCTTTTCCTCCCCAAGCAAAAATTCTTTGGTGGTCAACTTTTCCTCATTGGCAAACAAGCTCTTTTCCAGGCCTTTTTTAAAATCTCCTTTAGAGTCATCCACAAACAACCTTATCAGGATCAAATTATAGTCTTTTAAGATCTCTTGTTCTTTTATATCCAAAAGATAGACCAAGGAAGATTTAAACACCTCCAAACTCTCTTTCTTTTCTTTTTCCGGATCAACATTTACGGCAAGTGCCGAACCTGCTTGGTCATCCGAGTTATCAGCCTCAACCTTAGCGGTTTTTTTACTCTTTTCTTGGTCCTCACTGCCCTCTTCTTCCTCTTTTTCCTGTTTCTGCTTATCTTCTTTTTCTTGTTTTTTCTCGCTTGCAACAGCCTCTTGTATATCCTTTATATAGGTCTGATACTCCCCGGGGTCAGCGCCCAGGTTTTTTATAGAGGCTTCCACATCCTCATCAAGCCAATCATCTATTATTAATAACTTAGCGCCTAAAAGATCCTTTAAAAGAGCTTCTGCCTTGTCTTTTGGCAGGCCAAACTCTCTTTTGACTCTTTTTTCGAATTCAGATAAAGATATTTCCTTGAAATAGACATGAGTGATGAGGTCGGTCAATTTACCCATCTGGTCAGGCTCTAAACCGTGTTTATCATAAATAGATACGTTGATATCCACTCCTTTTTGACAGGTCAGGTATTCTCTGATCTTTTGGGGTAATCGGGGTAATTTTTTTTGAAAATCTGACATATTTTTTACATTGAATTTAGCTCAGGATCGCTCTTGATATATTTTATGTCCTGCGGTTTGCCAAGTTCTTTGGTCATATCCTTAAGAGTTCTTACTAGTTCGGGATTATCTCCTTGTTTGTTCAGAGATCTCAACTTGGAATAATCAAAGTTTTCGGCCAACTTTTTTTCAAGTTCTCTAGCCTCTTCAGGCCCCTTGTTGTCACGAACTTCTTGAATCATCTTCTCTAGATTATCCACCTTGATCTTGTTTATATCAGCCGCCTTGCCCTTTTTGATGTAATCACTTAAGGCCTGAGTGTCAATATCACCTCTTTTATCCTTAAAGGATTCATTGATCTCGCCGGTGAGCTTGGCATGCAAGGAACCGATCTTCTTCCAGTCCTCTGTGGGTTGATCCTGTTCATCATAGTGGGTGCCTTGGGTCTCTTTTAGACCCTTGGACAGATTATCCTGATCCTTTTTACTTCCTCTCTTGAAAATGGTCTCGGCTATTCTGTTGAACTCTTTGCCATGATAATCCCTGAGATTTTGTATAAGGTTCTTGTCCTTGTAGGCCTCGCTGGATAATTTGGTCGAATCAATCTCTCCTTTGTCAAGCTTCTCATTAAACCTCTTTTTGTCCTTTTCCTTGGTGAAGTCGTATCCCAAATGAGCCTGATTCTTGTCAACTTCTTTCTCAAACTTATTGCTCAAAATAGAGTTCGATCCCAAAACATTCTTGGCATCATCCACTTGCTTCCTAGTTTCAAAACCGCTCTCAATAGCTGCTTGAAGGGCAGCGGCCATCCGTTTGTCACGGGATTCGGATCCATCATTCATGATCCTTACAAGATCCTCCTCACTTGTACCCTTATCCTCAAACTTCTTTTTCTCAGCCTCCACTCTTTCCTCTTGAGCCTTATTATTGGCGGCCCTGGCTCCGCTCTGAGTATCATCCCAAGAGTTATAGAAAGCAGCCAAGGACTTGCTCATCCTTTTGACCGGTCTCATATTGTCATCCTTTAGATAATCAGGTTTTCCGTTTTCATCGTGTTGCCAGTTACCATGTTCATCAACTTTTTGATAATAACCATCCTTATTGCCTTTATACCTATTCCCTGTTTCAGAGTCTGTATAGATGCCCTTCTCATTCTCTCCGGAAAGGACTCTCATCTGAAGATCCCTTCTATGTCTTCCAGACTCCAACATTCCTTTGACATCATTGGCAAGATTGGTGGGTAAATTCGAGGCTCCTTTTATTCCGGAAGTCACCAGACCTCTTCTTTCATGATCCTTGTTTCCGGTTATATAAGTTCCAAGCCTTCCTAAGGTGCTCTTGTCCAAGGTTCCTGCAGCCACCAAGCCCAATTTACCAGTACCTTTGGTGGCTTGCCAACTCTTCTGGACACCCCAATCAACCGGCCTCCTGGCCTGTTTTCCGGCCCAGTTCTTGCCACCCTGGACATAAGCAAGTCCCTTACTGGCCGCTTTTCCGGACACCTCACCTATCTCTTGGGCGATTATCAGACCACCCAATAGAAAGGCGATGGTTATAATATAGGTCTGGAATATCTCGCCACTCAGAAAAGCCGACATCATTCCTCCTTGCATATTCTGCTCTATAAGAACATTTTGCCCGAACTCGGCAGACGAACTTTCTGCCGTATGCAGAGCCAACCATAAAAAGAAGGCTAATATCGGACCTACGATTATCTGTTTGGAAAAACTGCTCAACCATCTAGAGGCATAACCCTTACCGTGAGGAAAGGCGAACAATAAAAAAGCTAAAGGAGATAAAACTATATAAACCCAGATCATTATAACACGCATTATCAGAACCCCTAACATGGCGCATATAACTATAAAAGCGATCAAGGCCGCTATAAAAGCCACAGCTATACCACCCAAAGTCTCCATACCCAAAGTTCCTGTATCAGCACTATCCCGGGCAAAACTCATCATATGATGCATTCCCAAAAGATGGACCAAGTTGTTGGCCCCAGAGCCGGCCCCAAGAGCATTGACAAAGGTAAGCATCACTATTTGACCCATCTCTACCATAAGACCGCAAATAGTTCTGGAAAAATTTATTAAAATGGCCGCTATGATAACCTTGGGAAGCAAATTCTTAATATTATAACTCTCAAATCTTAAAATAGTGGCAAAAGCGATCACCAGAAGGATCAAGATAAAAAACATGTTGCAAATAT
>CAZNAQ010000071.1:0-4196 GCA_964571265.1 uncultured Gammaproteobacteria bacterium
GATCTTTAGCCGCTCCCAAACTCCTCCCTTTGAAATAGAAGAAGAAAAAAAGATTGAGGTCAATGAGGAGACCAGAATGAAGTACAGGTATTTGGACCTGAGAAAGCCGGAGATAGCTGATATAATTTTAAAACGTCATTATTTTGTAAAATTTATTAGGGATTATTTGTGTCAGAGGGATTTTGCCGAGATTGAAACCCCTTATTTAAGCAAAAGCACTCCTGAGGGAGCCAGGGATTTTTTGGTTCCTTCTCGTCTTCATCATGGTCAATTCTATGCCTTGCCTCAATCACCTCAGCAATACAAGCAACTTTTAATGATATCCGGAATGGACAAATATTTTCAGTTGGCCAGATGTTTTCGGGACGAGGATACTCGGGGTGACAGACAGGCTGAATTCACCCAACTGGACCTGGAGGTTTCTTTTGCCGAGAGAGAGGATGTTCTTGGTCTGACCGAGGATCTGTTTACCAAGGCTGTCAAGGAGATCTTTCCTGAAAAAGAGATCCTATTTGATCCTTGGCCCAGACTGGATTACCAAGAATGTATGCTTAAATACGGCACAGACAAGCCTGATCTTAGGTTTGGCATGGAGATTCAGGACTTGAGCGAGATGGTGGCTTCCTGCCAATTCAAGGTCTTTACTGAGGCAGTGGCAAAAGGCGGGGTGGTCCGAGCTTTAGTCGCCTCCGGGGGAGCCAAGTTGAGTCGAGCTCAAATAGACGACTTGACCGATTTTGTAGTCGGTTACGGAGCTAAAGGATTAGCCTATATCATAGTCAAGGATCAGGAACTGCAATCACCGATAGTTAAATTCGTGGGTGAGGACCTGGCCTGGCAGATAGTTGAAAAAATGGAGGCCAAGTCCGGGGATGTGATCTTTTTCGGAGCTGATTCCTTACAGGTTGTCAGAGAGAGCCTGGGAGCCCTCAGGAACAAATTGGCTTCCAAGTTGGAGCTTGTGGATGACAACAAGTTGGCCTTTGCTTTTGTGATCGATTTTCCTTTGTTTGAGGAAGAGACTCAGAACGGATATTACGCTCCTGAGCATCACATGTTCACCCAACCCAACCCCGAGGATATTCATCTTTTGGACAAGGACCCGAGTAAGGTTCGTTCCACTCAATATGATATGACTGTTAATGGAACAGAGGCTGCCGGAGGCAGCATCAGGATCCATGACAGACAGATCCAGGAAAAAGTGTTTGACTTGATCGGTTTTCAGGAGGCAGACAAGAAGCGTTTCAGTCATTTCCTAAGAGCTTTTGATTACGGAGTTCCTCCTCACGGGGGTATCGCTTCTGGTTTGGAAAGACTGTTGATGGTCATTATGAACAAGAATAGCATCAGGGACATTATGCCCTTCCCTAAGACAGGCGACGGCAGGGATTTGATGATGGAGACTCCGGCTGAGGTGGAGGAAAAACAACTAAAGGAATTAGGGCTTAAGGTAAAAAAGGACTAAATAATTTTTTTAAAATATTATGAAACAGGAACAGGATGATTCCGCCAAATTCGTCTTTTGGTACCTTTTGTCTTTGGTGGCCTTAATATTCGTGGCCTTACCTACAGGCATGATCATCTTTCAGGTGATCAACAATTATATTGCCGAACCCTATTTTGGCTTTCGTTCTCAAGAAGTGTCTCAAGGGGTTCTGCGTTTTGCTATCTCTTCTTTATTGGTTTTCACCCCTGTTTTTTATGTAAGCACCATTCAGATCCAAAAAGGTGTTCGATCAGGTAAGCTAAACCCTGAATCCACTGTCAGGAAATGGTTGGGCTATTTGATCCTGTTTGTCTCCTCGGTGATCATGTTCATCTGGGCCATAATCACCATCAATAATTTTATGAGCGGGGAGTTGACCCTGAGGTTTGCTTTAAAGTTCTTGACGGTTTTGGTCATATCCGGAAGTATTTTTGCTTTCTATTTTTATGATCTAAAAAGAAAGGTACTTCCCGAAGGCAGGGATTGGATAATGTATCTTTTCGGAGGGTTGAGCCTTTTGGTGATCGTGATCAGTTTTGTGAGTGCCCTGTTCTTGGTAGAATCTCCTTGGGAGGCCAGAGAGAGGAAGATCGATGAAGAGGTGATAAGGAATCTTTCTTCCCTGGAAACCTCGATTCAGGGATATTATGATGATCAAGGGGTTTTACCCGAGTCTTTGGAAAAACTTTCGAGTCCCTCCTTGTCTGAGAGTGACTTATTCGACCCGATTACCGGAGATGCTTATGAGTACAATATATTGGGTCCGGAAGAATACGAGTTATGCGCCGAGTTTAGGAGTTCATCCGATAGCTGGGAGGTGACCAGATATCCGGTCTCAAGATGGTCCTATGATCAAGGTTATAACTGCTTTAAATTGGATATATACACTGACAGTGGGTCTCCCAGGCCGACTATTGAATTTAACAGACCTTGAGTGTTTTAAAAACAACCCCGAGCTGAACCGGGGTTGTTTTTGCTTTTAAGCCGATTTTGCGGTATAATATACTTATCTCTAATTTATTTAATCATTATGCCAAGCACCAAAAAAACACAAAAAAGCAAGGTCAAAAGACCTCCGGCCAAGATCATCAATTATCTGGAAAAAATGGGTGTTAGTCATGATCTTTTGGAGCACAAGACCGTGTACACCGCCATAGATGCCGCTCACACTTTGAAACGAAAGATGAACCAGATAGCCAAGTCCCTTTTGGTAAAGGCTGACAAGGATTATTATCTGGTCCTGTTGCCGGCTGACAGAAATTTGAGTGAAGAGAAGGTAAAAAAGATCATTAGCAAACAAAAAGGAAAAGAGGTAAAGACGGTCAAAATTCCAGGAGAAAAGATAATGCAGAATCTTTTAAAGATCAAGCAAGGAGCTTTGAGTGCTTTCGGAAAACTTCACAAATTACCGGTGATAGTGGACAAGGAACTGGAAAAGGCCAAAAAGGTTATTCTTCCATCAGGTGGTTTTAATCATTCTGTGGAGATGACTGTGAAGGACTTTTTGGAGATGGAGGAGGCTGTGTTGGCCAATGTGGGCATCAAGAAAAAGGTCAAGACCCCTAAAAAAGTTCCGGCCAAGAAAAAGACTCCGACCACCAAGAAAAAGACTGCGACCTCAAAGACTGGCACCACCCCAAAAGCCGCCCCCAAGAAAAAGACTGCGACCGCCACCTCCAAGACCAAGGCCCCGGCCAAAAGAACGACTAAAAAAAGTTGACCATTTATGCTTCAGTTTAAAATTGAAAATTTCGAGGGTCCCCTGGACCTGCTTTTGAAGTTGATAGAAAAACAGGAAATGGATATAACCAAGATAAGTCTGGCCACTATTGCTGACCAGTATGTGGAACATATCCGGAACTCCAAGGAGATCAAGCCTGAAGAGATCGGGGATTTTTTGGTAGTGGCTGCCAAGCTTTTGTATATCAAATCCAAACTTCTTCTCCCTCATTTTAAATTTGAACAAGAAGGTGAGGAAGAAGGTGAGGAACTGGAAAAACAGTTAAGAATATACAAGGAATTTTTGACTGCCGGCCAAAAAGTGGAAGCCAAAGTCAAACAAAAACAATTCAGCTATGTCCCTCTTTTGGGAGCCAACAATTCCTACAAAAACAGAGCTTTGGCAGAAGGAGGTAATTTTTTCTCTCCCCCTAAAAAATTAAAAGCTCAAGACCTGTCTCGGGTATATGAAAGGATCTTGAAGGACTTGAAAAAGAACGATGCCCTAAAAGAAAAACTTCAAGAGGAAAGCCTGGACTACAAGATCACCTTGGAGGAGAAAATATCGGCTGTAAAGAAAATGGTCTTTAAAAAGATCAAATTCAGTTTTGATAAATTGGTTTATAGTCACAAGAACAAGACCGAGATCATAGTCAGTTTTTTGGCTATCTTGGAATTGAGTAAGCAAAAGGTCATAATAACCGAGCAAAAGGAGTTGTTTTCCACCATTGATATTAATCCTGGCTCTTTTGAAGAGGAGCGGAACAAGTTATGAGTCAAAAATTAAGATCACAATTAGAATCCCTGCTTTTTATAGCGGCTCGACCCATATCCTTAAAAGAGATCTCGAAATTGACCGACAAGTCGACCGAGGAGCTGGAAAAAATATTGGAGGAGATGATCCGGGAATTTGAGGATCAGGACAGGGGAGTCAGGATAATAAAGCACGATTCTCAGTTTCAAATGGTCAGTTCACCCCAGAATTCTTCCC
>CAZNAQ010000072.1:0-4070 GCA_964571265.1 uncultured Gammaproteobacteria bacterium
ATCAGAAAGCATTTCTTTTTCCTTGTCATCTCCCAGATTAACATGAAGACTCACCGCATCAGCCCCGAGTCTAATGGCATCTTCAACAGTGCCGACCAGGGCCTTGAAATTGGAGTAGAGAGAGTGGCTGGTGCTGGCGGAAAGATGGACGATCAAACCCAGATCCTTTCCCTCTCCTCTGTGCCCGGCACTGACCAGACCCTTGTGCATAAGAACCGCGTCAGCTCCTCCCCGGGCCACTCGGGAAACCGTATCTTTCATGGACTCAATGCCCTTGATAGGACCGACTGTTACCCCGTGATCAAGAGGAACTATTATAGTTCTCTTGGAGTCACGATCAAATATCCTTTCTTTTCTGATCTGCTTACCCAAATCCATGACCAACCTCCTTTTTTCTTTAAAAGATCATTCGGTCCAATCCGCCCGGTCAACACCTTTGATATCCCGGATCATCTCCCTAATGACTGCCGGGGATTCACGAAGCGGAAATTTCAAGTTCAGTTTTGATCTTTCCATCGAGAAAACAGCCTCAGGAAAGACACTCTCCAAATTTCTTTTGACTTCCTCAGGAGTGAACTCCTTTTTCCAATAGATCGCTAAAAGCATAACCAGACCTCCTTTTTTGAATTTCTTCCTTGTTGATTGTTTTTGTTTTTTAAAAGAACTGATAAAAAAAATCGGCCTCCTCTGAAGCGAGGAGACCGATTTAATGTTTTCCCTAGTGTTTTATCTTGGACTATTCAGTTAAAACACCACAAAACACCGCTCTCCTCGAGGGGCTAAAGAAATAAAAGAAAAAGTAAGCGGTATTTTGTAATGTTTTAATTATATTCATATATAACAATAATGTTTCTTGGGGATAATTATAGCAGATCTGAAAAACCGGTCAAGAAAATCCCTGTCCTCTCTTTCAAAGACCCGGATCTGATCTGGTAATTAAAAAGGCCAAGAAAGATTTTTTCTTTCTTGGCCTCTCTTGTTCACCTTTCCTCTACATAGTCTCCTTCAACCACCTGAGTCACATCCTCCAAAGCCATAACATGGTCCCCGCTGGACTCAGTTTCCCTGAGGAGCATTTCTTGCGAATCCTGACAAAGCCGCTCCAGGATAAACCAGACATCACTTCCGTGATCGTCCATAATAAGATTGAACCTGGTGGCTCCTGACTCGAACATAAGGAGTCCGAGATCGATCTCGGCCCGATCCCCTGAAACAGGGACCATGACTCCGTATTCAAATTCCCAACCTGTCCTGTCGGAAACGGCCACTATCTTTCCTTCATGACCCTCGAAAACATCAAAACCCTCATAGATATTGTCCAGATACAAAAATTCCTTGTCTTCGTCAATAGAGGCGATTACTCGGTCCGGCTCAGGTTCTGGATCTTCACCCGGAATCCTTTCTTCCACAGAATCTCCGGAAACAGGATTGACCACTTCTTCCAGGGCCATGACCACGTCACCACTAGACTCGGTTAATCGCAACAGCAGGTCCTGAGATTCATCATCCAGAAACTCAACTATGAACCAACGGTTCTCCCCGTAAAGATCCATGATGAGATTGAATCTGGTAGAACCTGACTCGAACATCAACTTAGACAGGTCAACTTCCCCTGTTTCGTTCCGGACAATTACCGGAACTCCGTTCTCGTATTGCCAGCCGGTCTTGTCGGATACGGCCACTATCTTTCCTTGATCCTCTTCAGAAATATCAAAACCTCTGTAAATATTGTCCAAATAGAGCATTTGCTTCTGTTTGTCAACAGAAGCGGATACCGCGTCCGGATCCGGTTCAGGTTCAGAATCGTCGGGGTGATCGTCATCCGGATCAGTGATTCCCAAAAGACAACCAGACCTTTCATGGTTTCTGGATTCAACCGTCCAGTTGACCTGATCCCGTCCGTAATTATCTCGGTTTGTGGGAACCGGAGAGAACCAGCCACTATGAAACAAAACTGAAAGGAAGATCTCGCCGGCATGAAAGGTGGATCCAGGAATTGTCTTTCTGGCGAATAGATCCTTGTCTTTTTCAGGCAACCCGTTCAGGTTCAAAGGTTCATACTCTCCTTCAGAGGATAAATAATTCAGCTTGAACCTGATAACTCCGGGTTCGATCTTCTCGATCTCTGAAAGATCGATCACCAGATCACCGTCCTGAACTTCGTACTCAAGACCCTCACCGCACCAACCAGTATCGTCAGACAGAAAATAGACCACGCCCTCGGCCTCGCCGGGCTCGACATCCTTGTAATCAAAAACATCCTTTAATTTGAATTCGCCTCCGATTCTCAAGGAGGTCTTGACTCCGGGATATTCCGGACCTCTCTCACCATCCAGGTCGTCACTGCTGCCGCAGGCATAGAACATAAATCCCGAAACGAGCAAACACACCACAATCTTGTAAATACAGGTTCTCATTTCTCCTCCTCCTCTTTTTGGGTTGTTGGTCTTTGTTTTTTTAAAGAACTAAGAGACCCTCAAATTTATCAAATATGAGCCAAATGTCAATCAAAAACAACTCAATGTTACCTTCTGGATCTTAACACGTTTAATTAAGAGCGTTTAAGTAAAACTAAAAATTAATTTAAAAACAATGAATGCTAAAAACATCATCTCGATCTTTTTGACAGTATTGATAGCCTCAACTGTTATTGTCGGAGGCGCCTATGCTGTCAAGCACAAATGGTATGACCAGAAAGACCCCGGCCTGGTGGTACTGAACTTTTATGAGCAGTGGGTGGAATACGAAGGCAATCCGGTGTCAGATAGGATCTATCAAGATCATCCGGCCATCTCCTCCGAGTTCTCCGAAGAGTTGGACCGTCTCCTTGATTCCTTTGAAGGAGGAGCTTTTGATCCTGTCCTGTGCGCCCAAGAAAAACCCTCGAGTGTCAAGATCAAGGATATCAAAGAAATAGGAGACAGGGCTCAATTGACCCTGACAGCTGATTTCTTTGGAGTAGAAAAGGACTTGAACATAAATCTGGAAAAAACAGATCGGACTTGGTGGATCACAGATATAACTTGTCCCGCAAGCAACACTACCCCAAGCAAAACCACTCCCTGGCAAGAAATAGTAGAAGACTACATCAGAGGAAATATATCAGAGATCTCTCCTGAAGAAGAGGTTTTGGGAGGAAACTTCTATGTGACTGACTTTGAGTTTCTGAATAATAACAAGGCCCTGGTCAAATACGAAGACGGCCATATCGCCCTGGAGGCGGAGATAGAATTCAATATTGACCAGGATATGAGAGTGGATATAAATTCCTTCAAGATCTTGAACAAACCAGACAGCGAGGATTCCAGATCAGAAGAAATCCAAGATGAACAAGCCAAACAGATCGATAAAAGAGCTGAAGCGGAAAGATATATAAAAGAAAACATTTCTGATCTTTCCCCTGAAGGAGAGGTCCTGGGTGGAAGTTTCTATGTGACCAACATTGATTTCACCGGAGATAATTCCGCTCTAGTGAGTTATGAGGATGGACACATCGCTCTCGAAGCCGAGGTCACATTCAATGTCTCGGACACCGGAGAGGTGAAGGTGGGGTCCTTTGAGGTGTTGAACAAACCAGACAGCGAGGATTCCAGATCAGAAGAGATCCAAGATGAACAAGCCAAACAGATCGATAAAAGAGCTGAAGCGGAAAGATATATAAAAGAAAACATTTCTGATCTTTCCCCTGAAGGAGAGGTCCTGGGTGGAAGTTTCTATGTGACCAACATTGATTTCACCGGAGATAATTCCGCTCTAGTGAGTTATGAGGATGGACACATCGCTCTCGAAGCCGAGGTCACATTCAATGTCTCGGACACCGGAGAGGTAAATGTAGAATCCTTTGAGGTGCTTGACTAATAACTGAAAAAATAATCAACCAAAAAACCGCTCTAAAAAATAGGAGCGGTTTTTTGTTTAAAGAATAATCGGTGCGGATGGCGGGACTCGAACCCGCACAGAAATAATTCCACATGATCCTGAATCATGCGCGTCTACCAATTCCGCCACATCCGCTTTATTGTTTTCTTTGGGGTTTATATAACTATATGTTATAATAACAATATAATTAA
>CAZNAQ010000073.1:0-2956 GCA_964571265.1 uncultured Gammaproteobacteria bacterium
GACCTGATTCACTGGAGTGACCGCCACTCCCATGCCGTGGGTATAGGTAAGACGTTCGTTAATAAAGTTACGTTGGGGAAGGTTGTCGTAATCTATTTCCCTAGGAGCCAGTGATAATTGTTGATACTCTCCATTTAAAAGATAGCGGTCGGTATCTAAAGAATTGAAGTTATAGTAGGTTCTGATCTCTTGGAGTTGACTAAAGGTGTCCAGAAGAGGGCCATCATCCCAGAGCCTGATATTATTTATGGTCTCTCGATTGGCCTCGATATCTTGGATAGTTAATTCTTGGGCTCCGGATAATTGTTTTATGGAAACCTGGTCCAGGCCCCAGGCCTTTCTGGTAGATTCGATGTGGCGTTCAAGGTTGGTATATTCCCTGGAGAGCTCATTAGGAGCTACGATCAAGGATTGCATTAAGGAGGGGAATAGCCCTCCGCC
Organism: uncultured Gammaproteobacteria bacterium; assembly: GCA_964571265.1. Lineage (GTDB taxonomy): Bacteria > Patescibacteriota > Patescibacteriia > Patescibacteriales > JAGXOH01 > CAZNAQ01. The sequence goes on from CAZNAQ010000073.1 coordinate 442, forward strand.
CAGAATAGCCACAACCAAGTATAGGGCTATAACCGGAACCCAGGCCCGATATCTTTCTTTGATAACGGTGTAGACTGCGGTCAGGACGGCTAAAAGAGAGACTCCTATAAGGATATAGCTTACTGGCAGATTAGCGTTCAGATCTACATAATTGGCTCCGCTTAATAGTTGTCGTTGGTTTAGGAGTAGGCTCGGCAAGCTGACCGTATATAGGTAAACTGCAGTCACAAGAAACCATAGACCAAGTAGAACAGACAAATGCTTTTTAGCCGAAGCCGGTATAAAGGGCAGGGATATCAATCCTAAGTATCTGACTCTTTGATCAAAATGATGAAACATTATGTGCCAGGCGTAAAAGATGATGCCGGAAATAATGCAGGCGGCCAAAATAAAGAAGGCCAGGCCCAAGACCAGTTGGATTAAGGGCAAACTGAAGACATAGTAAGAAAGATCATATCCAAACACTGGATCAGTCTCTTCAAAGGGAACTTGATGGATGAATTTTAAGACTGTTGACCAATTCTCAGCCATGGTCAGACCACCCAAAAAACCGATAAAAAGGGAAATCCCTATAAAAATCCTTTTAACCAGCTTTCCGACCTCTTTTGGTTGGACTATAGTTCCTCCTTGTTCGGGTGAGATGTACAATTTTCCTTTACTCAGCTTGTTAAAGATCCAAAAATTCACAAGTAAGGCTCCAGAGATCAGAACAAGTCCGGTTAAGCCAAGTAATACTTTAGTTATAAAAGGGGTTAAAAAGACCGAATAGAAACCTATTTCTTTGTACCAGACAATATCGGCATAGATTCTTGATATTGCCGGTAAGAAAAAAATGACCAAGACTACCAAGGCCAAGGGTATGGCCTTGTAGATACTTTTATTGAATTTTTTCATAACTTATAATTAATATTATTTAAGTTTAAAATAACACCAGAAAAATTAAATAGCAATACAAAATTATTTAACAGAGTCTTTTTTTGTAGTAAAGTAAAATAAGGATCCAGACATATTATTCTTAAATATTTTGATAATGCAGATAAAACAAATGATCAAGGAATTAAAAGAACATACGCCCTTTACTGCCCTGGCGGTGGGAGTGGCCATTTTGATAGTTGTTTTTTTTCAATATGTTTTAAAACAAGAGATCGGGGAAGATGTTTTTCATGTCTTCCATTTTCTACATGTGATTGTTTCGGCCATGGCCACCGGGGCCCTGTATTACAGGTATCGGCCGAATTTTGTAAAAGCTTTTTTAGTGGGTATGTCCGGAGCTATAGTGATCGGGAGTTTAAGCGATGTTGTTTTTCCTTATTTAGGTGTTCTTGTCCTGGATGCTCACCTTCATTTTCACTTGCCCTTGATAGAGGAGACCTTCTCCACTCTTTTATTCGCCGGCTTGGGAAGTTTCGCCGGTATAGTCACCCGAACCACCAAGGTTCCTCATTTTAGTCATGTTTTTCTTTCGGTCTTTGCCAGTTTGTTCTATATTTTGGTCTTTAGCTCAGGTTTTGCTCCTATATATTTTTTAGCCGCTTTTTTGATCGTTTTTGTGGCAGTGATCATTCCTTGCTGCTTGAGTGACATAGTTTTTCCTTTTATTTTTATCAAAAAGAATACAGAAAACAAGGGTTCTGTTTGAATAGATCTTAGACATTGATATTTCTAGGATTAAAAACCCTGACTCTTCAAGTTTTGTTTTTCAGAAAGATGTTTGTTGAGTTTTTATCTTGTTAAAAACTTTAAAAAATGAAAATAAAAAATGCCAATTCTTGTGAATTGGCATTTTAAGTTAATAAAGAACAGTTTATCGTTTGTTTTTTTCCCTTTGCTCTCTTCCGTGTTTAAATCCATCGTTGTAGAACGCATTCTTTCTGGCGTTCTCTTCTATCATTCCGTAACAATCTGTCAAAGGGGCATATTTGTCATTTCCTTCTGCGCCATGCTTCTGGCCTCTGTTGTGATGGTACTCTTTGTCTTCCGGTGTTAATTCTTTTCCCATGATCGTCTCCTTTTTTTTAGGGTTTGGTATTTTATTTTCCACCCTAGACTACCATTTAAATAAAGTTTTGTCAATTCTGAGTTTTGATTTTAAAACCAAGAATCCCTTATTATGGACAGGTGTTTGGTAAAGACATAAAAAAGGGGGAATGGATATTTCCGTTCCCCCGTTTAAAGATTTTTTAGCCAGAAAGATATTCGGCTTTAACCCTTTTTGAAGCAATGTTTTTTTGAGATTGGTGTGAGTTGACATCATCAGCCAGTGATTCCTCTATGTCAGAGGCGCCGTATTCTCGTTTTTTAAGTTTGTAAAGTTTTTCATAAATTTTATTTTCAATTTGTCTGACCCTTTCCCGAGACAGGTTTAATTCATCTCCGATGTCTTGGAGGGTTCTTTTTTCCTCACAACAGATGCGACTGTTGAAAATATTGAGTTCTCTTTCGGAAAGAGTTTCTCGAAAGCGATCAAGTATCGCCAGGCCCTTCTTTTCAAGATCGCTCTTAAAGACGGCCTTTT
>CAZNAQ010000073.1:2966-4068 GCA_964571265.1 uncultured Gammaproteobacteria bacterium
TCAGTGTCCATCTTTGAGGGCATGAGCTCGACCCAGGATGAGTCGTTGTATTCATTCACCGGACTATCCAGAGAAAAATCTCTATTGCTCAGGATCTTTTCCATATCCAAAATGTCTTCCACTTCAACACCTAGGTTTTCGGCGATAACTTCTGCATCAGGATTTAACCCGAGCCTAAACAACCTCTTTTTCTCTATGTCCAGTTGAGTGAACAATTTTCTCCTCATTTGGGTGGTTCCTATTCTGACCAACCTCCAGTTATCTATGATATATTTGGAGATATAGGCCTTGATCCAAAAAGAAGCGTAATAGGAGAATTTTACACCTCTCTCAAGTTCATACTTGTTTACCGCATGCATCAGTCCCAAATTGCCCTCTTGGACAAGATCAATTGCTGAAAACTGGTTTTGTCCGTAATAATAACGAAAGGCTATTTTAACTACTAATCTCAAGTTGGAAACAATAAGTAACTCCCTTGCTTTTTTATCACCTTGTTCATGGTACCTCCTAAAGGCTTCTCGGGTCTCTTCTTGAGTCAAGAGAGGGTGGCGCATAGAGTCGTTGATGTAAGTTCTGAGTAAGTCGTTTTTGTGACTTTGATGCCCCCAGGTTCTTGCGGAGGTGGTTTTTAAGGACTTGCTTCTTCCAGATATTGAGCCAAAATTGATCTGCATCTTGTTTTGTTTTACCATTGCTTCCTCCTCTTTTTCGGGTTGCAAACATTCTTCTTGTTTTTTTAAAGAACAGTTAAAATTTATAGAGAATTTTACTTTTATATTTTTAAAATGTCAAAGAATCTGTTTACAATTTTTAAAAAAAGCCACCTGTTTTTTTGGCTTTTTTATTTCCATTTATATTGCTAAACAAAAAAGTTATGGCGGATTCAAGATCATTTATGTCCTTTAAATTTATATCCGCATATTGGGAGTTCCACTTTCTGTTTATATAGATGGTTTTGAATCCAAATTTGTTAGCCGGGATTATATCTGTATTCTCTTGATCACCTACAACCAAAACATTTTTGGGATCAAGGTTGTTTTTGCTTAATAGACCATCGAATCTGTTGCCATAAATTTTTCTTTTCTTTCCTTCTCCGGATAGA
>CAZNAQ010000074.1:0-3939 GCA_964571265.1 uncultured Gammaproteobacteria bacterium
TCCAGGCGATGCACTAAACCCTGTTTCCATTCATCTTCTCCGGCAGTGGCTACTTCTGGATATTTTTCAGTCAAAAAATCAATTAAAGTAAATTCTTTGATCTGTCCAGAACCGTGAGATAGTACCCCAGCCGGTTTGTTAACCACCAAATAATCCGGAGCGTCGGCCACAATATCAACTTTGGGAAATCTCTTTTTTTGTTCTTCAAAAAGGAGCTGTTCTTCCTTTTGCAGGTCTTTGAGTCCTGGCAAAAAAACCTTGTCCCCCTGTTTTAGGCAATAACTAGCTGACTGGTGTTTTTTATTGACAGTCACCTCTTTATTTTTGATGAGTTTTTGAATTTGAGACCTGGAAAAATCAGGACAAAAAGAAGATAAGAATTTATCCAATCTCTGTCCAACTCCCTCTGGTCCGATAATGAATTCCATATATCAAAGTTCTTTTAATAATCTTTCTACTTGTTTAGAAAAAGTAAAATTGTTTTTTACTAACTCCGAGGCTTCTCTGCCCATTTTTTTCTTTAAGTGAGGTTTTTGTTGTAAGTGGATCAACTTCTGGGCCAAATCCTCGCTATCCCCCTCAGAGACCAAAAACCCGGTCTGTCCTTCCTTGACCAGGTCCTCCCAGCCCTTATCCTTGTGAGCTATCACAGGAAGCTCAGCCAACATGGCCTCCAAACCTATCTGAAAATCTTTTAAGCCCGGGCTTTTAGCCCAAGAAAGATATACATCAAAACTCTCCCACCATTTTTCAAGCTCAGACTGTTCTCCTACTAAATAAACAAGGTTTTCTATATTATTCTGCCTGGCCAACCAGGACAACCGCTTCTTTTCCTTGCCTTCACCTATGATTATAACCCTTAAGTTATCAAAAACTTCCAAGCATATCCTTATGCTTTGAAACAAATTTTCTATTTGATAGGTGTTGTTGAAATCAGCCACTATGCCCACTGAGAAACAATCAAAAAATGAACGAGAGCTTCTTTTTTTAGCTAAATTAGAAAATAGATCATCCTGATGTTCTCTATTTAGAGATGCCCCTAAATGTATATTTTTGATCTTTTCCTCTGCAAACCCTTTTTCCTTTAATCTGTTAAATGATTCTTGGTTGAACACCAAAACCCTATCCACCGATCTGAACATAGATCTTAACGATCTTGATAAAAGTTTTCTTTTTCGGTCGTGTCTAACATCCGGTCTTTCAATCCAGATCACTTTTATCTTAAGCAAAGAAGCCACAGGAGTAAAGACCAACCTCTCCCTGTTGTTAACACAGATCACTATATCCAAGCCTTTTAATGCCTTTATATAGACCAAAGAAATAAATTGCTTTAAACAAATAAGGGGCAATAAGAAAACCGTTCCTATCTTTTTGACCTTGGAATCAAAATTAAAACCAGGACGAATCTTTTTTGTTGTTCCACTAGAAGAAGGGTTTGAAAAGAAATCCAAGATATCCTTGTTTGAAGAAAAAACATGTAAACAGAAAGATCTGTTTTCCAATTCTCTTAAAAGCTCTAATAAAGGTCTTTCAAGTTTGTGACGGGTGCTAATAAATAAAATGTTCTTCATAGCTCTATTTGTTTAATAAAATTCTGAACTCTTGATGAGTGATCCCCTTAAGACCATACAGGCTCAAAAAATAGACAAGTCCTGCTCCAGTCAAAGTGGTCATAAGTCCAAGAAAAGATTCATAAAAACTTACTGGGATAAAATACAGGACCACACCCATAACTCCGGCAGCCAAGAAAGATTTTAAAATTATTCTCAACTCCGGAACAAAACTTGCAAATTTCCAAGTGTAATAAATAGCAAAAGCACCTATAAGAACCTCGCTATAGACGGTCATCCAAGCGGCACCTATATAAGAATACTTGGGAATGAATATCACATAACCGATCAGAGAAGTGATGCTGGTAAACACATAGGCCCAAATAATCTTTTTTTGTTTATCTATAGCTATGATCACATGACTGAATATTACTCCAATAAATATGGCAGCGCAAGCCAAGACTAAAATCTGAAGAATGGGCCCGGAATCAGCAAATTCGCTTCCGGCTATCAAAGTCATTATCTGGGTGGACAAAAACTGGGCTCCAACTATAAGGGGTATGCTTAAAATTATCATGAAATTGACCGCCCTCTGGATTATTTTCTGAAAATGATCATATTGTTTTTTAGCCCAACCGGAGGTTAGAAGTGGTAATATTATTCCTCCCAAAACAAAAGGAATCATTACCAAAACATCCACCACCTTGTAAGTGGCTCCGTAAACACCTACTTCTGATTGATCTCTGACCAAAGACAAGACCAGAATATCCCCCCGAAGGTAGATCAAATTAAAGACCACAGTCAGGGCCAGAGGCCAAGATTTTTTCAATATCTCTCTCCACCACAAAAGGCTCATTCCAATCCTGACCTTAAAAAACCTTCTGGCAAACCAATAATGAAAAAAGAAGCTAAGACCATTGGCTATTATCATGGAAATCAAAGCCCCCATCAGACCGAAGTTGTAATAAGCAACCAAAAAAACTCCCAGGACCAAGGCGGCCCTACCGATTATCTCGGCAATAGAGACCTTGTCCATTCTTAGTTTATTTTGGAAAAGACCTACAAATATCTGGTTCAAAGAAATAAAGAAAAAGGCCAAAGCGGCCACTGCAACTCCTATTTTAACCTCAATCCCATAGGGAAGAAAAATTATTACCAGGGGTGCCAGAGACAAAAAAAGCAGACTAGAAAAGAAACGAAGACCGAACAGGTTGTTCAGGGCCTTGTGTTGATCGATCCCTGGCTGGCTGATCATCTGAGTAGTGACCAGAGTCAGGCCCAGATCAGCCGCTACTCCGAACAAGGATAAAAAAGTGGTAATGGTAGTATATTTACCAAAATCCTCTTGGCCCAAATATCTCATCAAGATAGCGGCCGCCACCAAGCCTAAACCGGTGATAATGATTTTGCTGACTATCTGTATAATAGTGTTATAAGCAACCTTAGTGGATAATTTCATAAAAAACCTTTGTTGAAAATATTGATGATTTCAATTATAATTTTAATAACAGCTTTCTAAATTATAACATAATTAATATGAACAAAGCTAAGAAGTTTGTTGTTCCTTTTTTGCTTCTACTTCTTTTAAGTGGGCCGGCCCTTGTTTTTTCAGGCTCTTCTCTGGAAATGGCTCAGGCCAACAACCCTTTTGATCTGGGAAGCCAAGAAGGTTTTAAAGACGGAGAAATACCTGATGAGGGTTTTGGCCAAGGAGACTCCCCCAGGGACATAAGATCAGTAGTAGCCGGACTAATTCAGGCTGTTCTGGGATTATTGGCTATTATATTTTTGATCCTAATTATTTGGAGTGGCTTTGAATGGATGACTGCCGGAGGAAATGAAGAAAAAATAAGTCAGGCCAAAAAGAGACTCAAAAACAGTTTTATCGGTTTAGTTATTATATTAGCGGCTTACGGGATTACTTACTTTGTTATAGAACATGTCTATGACGCAAGCCGGGAATCCTGGGAGTGGTAAACTTATGATACTTGAAAAAATCAAAAAGTTCAAGAAAACATCTATAACCTTAGCAATATTTGCTCTTATACTGATCCTTATTTTTATCTTAAGCAGAGGTCCGGCTCACTCCAGAGAGGATATGAAATACGGGATCACCTTTTCCAATTTCCATGCTCAAGACCTGGGCCTGGACTGGAAAGAAGCCTACCTTGAAATTTTAGATGAATTGGAAATAGAAAAATTGCGACTGGCAGCTTATTGGAATGAGGTGGAAGAAAACAAGGGAGAATTCAATTTCAAAGACCTGGATTGGCAGATCAAAGAAGCCTCAAAAAGAGATGTGGACATTATTCTGGGAGTTGGCTATAGGCTTCCCAGGTGGCCGGAATGTCATTTTCCTGACTGGGCCGAAGACATGGAAAGAGACACG
>CAZNAQ010000075.1:0-3844 GCA_964571265.1 uncultured Gammaproteobacteria bacterium
CTCCTTGGGAATCACCAGAGTATGTCCCGGATTCAAGGGTCTTATATCCAAGAAAGCCAAAAAATTGTCATCCTCATAAACCTTGTAAGCCGGAATCTCTCCGGCCACGATCTTACAGAATATACAATCCATAATTTTAAAAATTAATAGATGCTTATATCTTATAAGGAGAATCAGGGTCCTCTTCCCACCTGATCTCATCCACCTCTTCTTGTTTTCCGATTCCTTTATACAACTTATCCGGCAGATTAATGCTTAAGCCGTCCTCCTTGGAAACGCATTTATAGCCGTGAACCACTCCCGGAGGAACCAAGACTGACTTGGGTTCATCGACTCCGGCGGTTATTTTCTCATATTTCTGATAAGTGGAAGAGTCTTTTCTTCTGTCCCAAAGGTGTAATTCAAATGTCCCAGGACCCAAGAAAACGAAAAAATCGGATTGATAAACATGCTCATGAGGTCCTCTGGCTGTACCTGACCTGGTCAGGCTGACATAAGACATAACCGGAGAAAAGTCTATTTCATCCTGGCGATAGATCTCGGATAACCAACCCCGGTCATCTGAGAATTGCTTTAGATCTTTTATTACAACTCCGTTTATCATAATTCAAATTTTAAATTTTATATATCCAACGATCCTATATCCTTTTTGGTCAAAAGGCCGTTCTGGGCTCCTTCTTGGGCGATAACAGAAGCGGTATTGTAAGATCCCAGCTTCATGGCCTTTTGAACGTCTCCTTGATACAGTCTCAAGCCAACAGCCAAAGAAGAATTAAAAGCGTCACCCACTCCGGTGGTGTCTATCTTTCTTTTTTCTTTGATCTTGGCCTGGTAATAGAATTTTTCTCCGTCATAGGCGTTAGCCCCTTTCTTGCCTCTGGTAACCACTACCAAAGAGGGTCCGTATTCCTTTAAGGCTTTAAGTAGATTCTTGATCTCCAAAAAGAACTCATCTTCTTTTTTTTGATATTTATCATCAGAAAGCATCAATTCTATAGCCTCTTCCCTGTTAACAAACAAAACTTCTGTCTTTTTCAAAAACCGAGACAAGCTTTTAACTCCGGCCTGAAGTTGTACATGGCCAGGATTCCAGGAGATCTTTTTTTCCGGAGCCAAGGAAAATATTTGTCTTAAATTCTGCTTCCACTTGCCTGACAAAGAGGTTATATGAACCCAGTTACTCTTCTTTATAAGATCCAACTCCTTTTTACCTATTTCCAGCTCCTGGTTGGCGGCCCGATTGGAAAAAACAATATGCTCATTATCCGGTCCGACCAAGAGAAAGGAGAAACCGCTCTCCCGATCCTTTTTTTGGACATAACTGGTATCGACCCGGTTCTTTTTAAGATTTTCCAGAATTTTTTTACCTCTATCATCCTTACCAACCGCCACCAAGGCTGCCGCCTTAAAACCCAGACCGGCAAAATTGACCGAAGCATTAGAAGCCCCTCCGCCAAAAGAAGAATGGGCTTCCTTTATTTTTATCTTAGAACCATACCTAAAACCCATTAGTTTCTGTTCCGGTATTTTGGGGTCGTCCACAAACACCCCTTCATCGGTCCTAAAAGTCACATCCTCGGTAGCCCCGCCTATGGTGATAAAATCATATCCCTTGTTTTTTAACATAAAATTTTCAAATAAAAAACTTTGAAATAGTAATAATTACATTATTATTATATCATAAAAATTCTTATTTCAAAAACCGCGGTCCAAGAAACCGCGGCTTTTGAAAATGTATCCCTAAGAATCTATCTTAAAGAATCGATGCTTTGATCCAGAATATTCTTTTCTTGCTCAGAGATCAAATAAATATTGTCGCTGTCAGCCCTTTTGGCGTAATAAAGCTCTATGTCTTCCAAACCTTCTTCGGCAAGCTCTTCTTCGGTCTCCTCTGAAGGCTCATGGCGATGTCCGACCATTATAGTGTTTTCCAGGTCTTCTCCGGTGGCTTCAACTATGATCAAATGATCGGCCAAACCGGTTCCTTCAAAATCCTGTTCCGGAATATCGGCGGCCCATAATTCGGACATGACCATGACCACCTCCTCCATTTTCTCTTGGTCCACCTCAAATATCCAAGGTGTGCTTCCTTGCCACTCCTCAACCTCTTCACCTTCCTCATCAGTAGTAGTGGCCTTGACCACTGTGAACTCCCGATTCGGATACTGGAACCTGACTCTGTCTATGTCTTCCATAGGAGTATCAAAAATAGCCCGATTCCTCCAATCTCCTCCTTGAGTCTTGAAAATACTCCTTAGATCCACACCCTTGGCGGAGTAGGTCTCATCAATATCTGACTGAGAAACATAAGTGTCATTATAGTCGGTCGGATCCAGGGTACCGACAACCAAACGCTTCAACTCCTCTTCTTCTTTGTATAATTTAACTAAGGCACCTTGCTCGTCATCGGTCTCGAACTCACTCTTTCTGTCTGCCTCACCACTCACAAGTTCAAATTCGGTCTCGGTCAAAGCTTGCATCTCCTTTTCCATGTTCTCGGCCAAAGAAGGTCTCATATAAAAATCACCTTCTCCTTCAACTTTCCACTTACCTTTCTCTTCTTTGAGGAGAACGGCCGAACCGTCAGCTGTTTCTATCTCGATCCTGTCCAACTCTTCCATGTTCAGATCTGCCATAAAATTAAGTCCCTTACCCCTGTCCTGCAAAGGTCCTTGGAGAAGATAAATAAAAAGTAAGAGTACTACAAAGATTCCTCCCAGGATCAGATTCTTTTTGCTCATAATTTTAAAGTTATTAATAAAAAGGATCAATAAGCCCTCCTCTTCCTTAAATAGTATTTTAGCATACCGATAAGTACCACTGCAATCGGCAAAGCGAATATGTTAGAGTATTTGATAAAATTCTTTCCGGTCCCGGTTAAATTGGGTATGGGTCTGTCAGTCACCTCCTTGGTCCTGATCTGAACCAAGCTCTCGTCCAGACTGACGCTATCCACCAAATTCTGGAAGAAGACCGAATTATTTCTGGCTGCATAATTGTCACTGACAAAATTGCTGTTACCAATGACCACCACTCGCCCTTCTTCAGTGGAAAGATCCTCGGAACAGGCGCTATCTATATTCCCGGAAAGCATTACTGCCAGATTGAACTGCCCTTGTTCATCTTCTTCAGGCTGAAAATCAGAATCGGGTTGTAATCTATAAGTTTCTTGTTGGGTCCAGGCTTGTTTTGTGGTTTTAGCCAAAACCGTATGCCTATCCGAAGAAGTGGCCTTTATATCCACGCTACTCGGCCAGGGCAAAACAACGCCTCTTAACCCGGCCAGAGCTGCCTGATCTTGATCAAAGTTCTCGGCTTGAATTTCTGGCCAAGGCGGATATTGGCTGTGGTAACTGAACATTCCGGAATCAAAAGAGACCCGGCCACTGGCATAGTCCAAGACCAAGTCGTTGTTTATATGAATATCGTATTCATTCAGGAGTTCGTTGATCCCGGTCTCGTTGTCCACTCCTCTAAGCCCTTCTTCTATCTCTACACCGTTTATCATCAAGACCAAGGAACCACCTCTCATAACAAATTTGTCCAATTTCTCCAGATCCTCTTCAGAAAAAACCTCTTTGGCTCCGGGAACTACCAGAGTCTTTACATCCTCGGGAATATCTTCTTCTCTAAGATCCACCCCGCTCACTTCATAGACTTCTTCCAGTCTCTCCTTGGAATCCTCAAACCTGTCTCCGTCATCCACCAAAGAACCGTGACTTTCAAGCAGGGCCACTCTAACCGGATCTTTCCGGGTTACCTTTTTTATGGCTGTAGTGATGTTGTATTCCAAATTCTCAATGCTTTCCACTTGAGGGATAACCTCGGTCTCTTGTCCGTAGTG
>CAZNAQ010000076.1:0-3796 GCA_964571265.1 uncultured Gammaproteobacteria bacterium
TGTCATAATTTTTTCTCTCCCAAATTTGACTATGTAGTCATATTTAGAGGAGAAACCTTAAAAATAATTATTAAAACTTATTGACTACTCTGATTTTTCTTCTTCAGCTCCTTCTTCCTGGTCAGGCTCCTTTTTCTCGGTCTCCTGGACCTCTTCTTGCTTAACTTCTTCCTTTTGAGCTCCTTCTTGTTCGGTTGTCTCCCCCTTCTTCTCGGTTTCCTGAGAGGCCTTCTCTTCGTTCTCTTTATTTCCGGATTTGGAGGCCTTTACCTTCTCGCCTTCAATAACATTTTGAGATATCAAAAGGTTGTTAACGGTCGGGGACATACCAGCACCCTGGCTCAACCAATATTTGATTCTATCCCCTCTTGCTTTTAACTCCTTGTTATAAGGGTTGTAGGAACCCAAAAACTCCAAGGGCTTATAATAAGTGTCCCTGGACTTTTCAGAGATAATAATTCTGTACATAGGACGATTTCTCTGTCCTTTTCTGGATAATCTTATGGTCAACATTTACTTTAAAGATTCGATCCAATAATAATTGATCTAAAAAAACTATTGAATCAAACCGCTTAAGACTTTCTTAAATATTTTCTTACAAAAGTAATAATAGCTTATTTTCACAGCTTAGTCAAGAGTTTATCTTTCTTCCTTTGTTTGTTATAATAAAAAACCGAACTAAGATTTTATCTAAATTCTAGTATAAAAAACTATGTATAAAAAACTAGGGGTTTTAATTTTTCTGGCCTTGGTGGTCGGCCTTCTAATTTTTGTTTTTTCAGGTAGAGATGACTCTCCTGAAATGGAAACGGTTAAGGTTGAAAAAACAGATCTACAACAAAGTGTTGAAGAAACCGGTTATGTCAGAGCCCAAAAAAACATTAAACTGAGCTTTGAAAGAGCCGGAGTGTTGAGTCAAAACCTGGTCTCAGTCGGTGACAAGGTCGATCAAGGACAAAGCCTGGCCGAACTAAACCATAATACATTGACTATTCAAGAAAGAGAAGCTGAAATGGCAATGGAGGCCGCCGAAACAAGATTGGAAAAACTAAGGACCGGAGCTTCTCAGTCAGACATACAAGTTGCTGAATCTCAATTAAAACAAGCCCAAAAAGGGCACGAGTCTAGCTTAGAAGAACTCGAAGAAGTCAAAAAAACAGTGGCAAAGAATATCAGACAAGCTGAAGAACACCTCAAAGATCTAAAAACAGACCAAGAGAACGACCTTGTTTCCTATAGACAGGCCTTAAGATCGGCTGAGAAAAACTTAGAGGACACTAAAAAAACCCAACAAGAGCAAGTCGACAAAAGTAAGGAGGCTGTCCTGAGTACGACCAATAGCGGTATTTCCGGAGCCAATTCAGCCCTGGATAGCGTCAATGAGATCATAGACAACAAAGACCTTGAAAACAAAGGAGTTTTAAGTGTTAAAAACAGTCATTACTTAAGACAAACAGAAAGGTATTATGAGCAAAGCCAAGACCTAAGAAGAGAGGCTAGAGAGATCCATGACCAGGCCAAACAAGAATCAAGCAAGGAAAATGTTGAACTATTACTGGAAAAGACCTTGGATCTTTTAGAAAAAACCTTTGAAACACTGGACTATTGTTATCTGGCCCTACAAAACTCTGTTACCTCTTCTGAGTTTCCCAAAAGTCAATTAGACTCCTATAAAAAAATGATCAATGAAAGAATTTCAGCCATAAATTCGGCCATAAACTCCTCTCAATCGGCCAAACACTCCTTGGAAGGGGCTCATTCAAGTTATGAAGTTAAGGTAAGAGCGGCTGAAAACGCTTTAAAAGAAGTTAAAAGCAACTTAAACGATGCTATTAAGAGCGCGGAAAACTCTTTGGAAAGCGCCACGGTCAGTGGAGAACACCAGATCACCAGTGCTCAAAACCAGGTTAGCAGTGCCAAAGAAGCGGTCAGAGTTGCCGAGTCTCAACTGGAACAGATCAAGTCACCGGCTAGACAGGAAGATATAAGGCTGGCTGAAAAAGAAGTGGAGCAAGCCAGATTAGCCCTGAACCTGGTTCAGGAAAATATCAAAAACAGTATTATAACTGCTCCTATCTCAGGAGAGATAAACAGAGTTAACTTTGAACCAGGAGAACAAATCCCTCCTCAGTCTCCGGCAATAGAAATGGGGGATAATGAAAATCTGAGAATAAAAGTTCATATCTCAGAAATTGATATAAACAAGATAAGTATAGGAGACAGGGTTAGTATAAACCTTGACGCTTTTGACAGGAACAAGGATTTTTACGGAGAAGTGGTGTTTATAGATCCCTCTGAAACCAATATTCAAGACATTATTTATTATGAAACAACCATAGATTTTACTGAAGAGAATGACCCTGAGGACCTGGAAAGAATGAGACCCGGAATGACCGCCGATATCACCGTTTTCACTGAAAGCAAGGAAGGTGTTTTAGCAATACCCAATCGAGCCATTATTGAAAAAACAGACGGACAAAGAATAGTCAGGGTCCTTAAAGAGTCTGGAGAAATAGAAGAAAGAGGTGTGGAGGTCGGACTACGAGGCGACGGAGGATTGACCGAGATTCTGGAAGGACTGGAAGAAGGGGAAGAAGTAATAACCTATATAGAAGAATAACTATATGAGTAAACTGATTCGAGCAAAAAACTTGAAAAAAGAATATGGCAACGGAGAGTTGGTAACAGAGGTTTTGAAAGGTTTGAGTTTTAATATTGAACATGGAGAATTTGTCTCCATTATGTGACCTTAGGGTTCTGGAAAATCAACCTTGATGCATATTCTCGGATTACTAGAAAAAGCTAGTTCTGGTCTGTACGAATTCGAAGGTGAAGATGTGACTAAATTGAACGACGATAGATTGGCTTTTTTAAGAAATAAAAAAGTGGGTTTTGTATTCCAAACCTTTAATCTCCTGCCTAAAATGACAGTTCTGGAAAATGTTAAACTGCCATTGATCTACTCGGAAAACAAAAAAAACATGGAAAAAAGAGCTGCTGAAGTCCTGGAAAGCGTTGGTCTTGGTGAAAGATTGAACTATTTTCCCAATCAGATCTCAGGAGGTCAAAAACAAAGGGTGGCCATTTCCAGGGCTTTAATAAACAAACCCTCTGTCATTTTTGCTGATGAACCGACCGGAAATCTTGATTCCAAAAGCAGTGCTCAAATAATGGATATTTTTAAAAAACTGAACAAAGAAGGAAACACTATCATATTGGTAACCCATGAACTGGAAACCGCGGAATACGCTGAACGCATGATCAAAATAAAGGACGGGTTAATTGAATCTGATTAAAAATGTTCTCTTTAATAAAACAACACACAAAATCTTCTTTATTGTCCATATCTCAAAACAAGGTAAGGACTTTTTTGACTATGCTGGGAATCATCATTGGAGTAGCCTCGGTTGTTATAATAATGGCCATCGGAAGCGGGGCTCAAAGCCTGATACTGTCCCAGATCGAAACCGTAGGGACCAACAAAATTGCTATCTTTCCGGGAAAATCAGAGGATGGTCCGCCAGCCGCTTTAATGGGAATAACAATCACCTCTCTAAGCTATGAAGATGCTATGGCCATTAGAGATGAGATACCTTCGATAAAAGAAGTTGTTGCTTACAGCAATGAAATAACTCCGGTACAATGGAGGTCTCAAAGCTATACCACTGATGTTAAAGGTTGTACTACCGGCTACTTAGAAGTAGAGGATGCCGAAATTAAGGAAGGGCACTTCTTTACCAAAGAACAAGAGAGAAACATGGCCAGAGTAGCTATTTTAGGAATTGGGGCCAAACAA
>CAZNAQ010000077.1:0-3685 GCA_964571265.1 uncultured Gammaproteobacteria bacterium
TCAAAAAGGAGCTGAGATATCTTTTGAGGATCAGTGGGGTAAAAAGAAGTTGGCCTATCCTATTGATCATTTTAACCACGGTTATTATAATCTATTGGAGTTTACAGCTCTAAAAGAAAAAATCTCTGATATCGAACACTTTTTGAGGTTTTCTGACGAGGTTTTAAGATATCAAGTTGTCATGAAAAAGGATTCAGAAGAACCAGGGCAGGTTAAGGCGGCCCGAGAAGAAAAAGCATTGGAAGAAAAACCTGAAAAAGAAGAACAGAGTGAGGATTTGAGTGAGGCTACTGACCAAAAGGAAGAAGAAAAACCCAAGGAAGAAGAGAAGGTGGCTGGAAAAGATTCTAAAGAAAGAAGTCAGGAGGAGCTTGATCCTAAAGAAAAAGACAAGGAAGAGGAAAAGAAGGAGGAAGAGAAGAAAAGGAAGGATGACCAGAAAGTGGACTTAAATGATCTGGATGAAAAATTGGATGATATTTTAAACAATAATAATTTGGTGTAAGCTGATATTAGTATATTCGCTAAAAAATAACTATAATACTATGAACTTAAACAAAGCTATGGTTATTGGTAATTTAACTAGGGATCCTGAGGTAAGAAGTACTGCCTCCGGAGCCACTGTTACTAATTTTTCAGTAGCCACCAATTTGGTTTGGACCGACCAACAAGGTCAAAGACAAGAAAAGGCCGAGTTTCACAATGTGGTCGCTTGGCGTAAATTGGGAGAGATCTGCGGTCAATATCTAAAAAAAGGTTCTAAGGTTTATGTTGAAGGAAGACTACAGACTAATGAATGGACCGGAAACGATGGCGTGAAGAGATATAGGACTGAGATCGTGGCCGAGAACATGATCATGTTGGACAGGGGTGGTAGTTCTGGAGGAGGAACTCCCTTTAACAACAATAATTATTCACAGGAACAACCTTCATACGAAGATACTTCTATAAACACAGAACAACAGACCCAAAATACTACTCCAAACAATCAGTCTGGGTCAGATGATGAAGAAGAGATCAAGGTGGAAAATATTCCTTTTTAAGTTAATAAAGTAAGTAATTAGAAAATTATGACCAATCAAATTAACCAAAAGAAGCATTGTTATTTTTGTGTTAATCATATAAAAGAAGTTGATTACAAAGATGTCGAGACCTTGAGGGGTTTTATCAATTTTCACAGCAAGATATTGCCGGCCAAAAGGACCGGGACCTGCTCTTGGCATCAAAGAAAATTGGCCCAAGCCATAAAAAGAGCCAGGATAATGGCCCTGATTCCTTTTACCAGAAAATAATTAACACAAAATTATAAATTTTGTTTATGCTTGATATTAGTCAGATAAAACAAGGAAAGATAATTCAAATCAACAAAGAACCCTATTTGGTGATCAAGTCTGATCACCATAAAATGGGTCGTGGTGGAGCAGTATTAAAGACCAAGTTGAGAAATTTGATCAACGGCTCAATCTTGGATAAAACCTTTCAGGGAAATGAAAGAGCCGAAGAGGCTCACACAGAAAAAAAGAAAGCCGCTTTTTTGTATACTGATGAAGATAATGCTCATTTCATGGACAATAATAGTTTTGAGCAGGTTTCTCTGGGTCTAGAGTCATTGGGTGAAAAAGTGAATTTTCTAAAAGAAGGAGTTGATGTTTCGGTTTTGTATTTTGAAGGAAACCCGGTGGCTATAGAGTTGCCTGCTAAAATAGAATTGTCTGTGGTCCAGGCCCCTCCCGGAGTTAAGGGAAATTCTGCCAGCAACACCACCAAACAAGTTGAACTGGAGACAGGACTGACCATCAGTGCTCCCATGTTTGTTGAAAAGGGTGATATGGTCAGGGTTAATACTGAAACAGGTGAATATGTAGAAAGGGTCAAATAAAAGATAAAGACTTTGTATACAAAAACAAAAAAAGAACAGTAAGGCTGTTCTTTTTTTTGTTTCTTTTGAAATTTTTGATATAATATTTATATAATAAATAAGCTATTTTATGGCCATAAATAAATTCACTCCCCAGGAATCGACCCAAAACACCGGAACAAACTCTCCCTCCGGAGGTCGAACGAATTACAACAAGCCACTTATCGGTTTTTTGGTAATTGTCTTTTTGGTTCTTCTTATTTCTGTTGTTGTTGTGTATCTAGACAGACAGAAGGATCTGGAAGAAATGGAAAAAGAAAGAGTGGATGTGGATGTAGAAGAGGAGGACACCAGGGACCTGAGCGACTTTAAGAAGTGCGACAGTGATTCTGATTGTATTTTGATCAGTGATTGCGTAAGAAAAGTTGATTCAGTTAACGAGAAATTTGAGGAAGAGGCGGTGGAAGAGATGCAGAAATATCTTAGCGGCCCTTTAGAGTGTTTCATTTCTTTTGATTTTTTTGAACCCAAATGTGAAAACAGTTTGTGTACGGTCGAAAAAACCGCTTTTCATGAAAGTCCTAGCCGAGGGGTTCATCCTGCAACAGCTGAAGAAACCCTGGACAAGATAATAGAAGAATTGGAGCAAGAAAATATTAGAGAGATTACCAAATACGTTGTTCCTGAAGCTTCGGTTCTGGCAATAAACCCTGACGGAAGTATAAATCAAGACCTGATCGAGTCTTTGAAGAAGGCTGAGCTACACAGGAAAGAAGGAGATCATTTTAGGTCCTTTCTTGTTCCTGATCATTTGGAAATAAGGAATCGAGTGGAGATTTTTATGTACAGACCTGAATACAGGTGGATCATTACCGGTTGGGATGTTTATGATTAAAAAAACCAATTTTTTACATATATAATAAAAACCGACCTCGGTTAAGGAGGTCGGTTTTTATTTATTGCCACTCTTTTGTTTTTTTATTCTTCTTCAGCTTCTTTGTTTTTTATTGACTCGACTGTTTTTTCCCTAACTTCTTTTATTAATTTGGGGTTTTGTCTCAAGAATTTTCTGGCATTTTCTCTTCCCACTCCGAGTTTAGTGTCTGCAAAACTGTAACTATTTCCAGCTTTTTTAACAGTTCCGTAATTAACCCCCAGATCCAAAAGATCCCCGGCTATGGAAATCCCTTCATTATACATTATATCAAACTCGCAGGTTCTAAAAGGTGCAGCCACTTTATTTTTAACCACTTTTGATTTTACTCTGTTACCTATTATTTTTTCCCCTTGTTTTATTTGAGCCGCCCTTCTAACCTCGATCCTTACTGAAGAGTAGAACTTTAAGGCGGTTCCTCCAGTGGTTGTTTCCGGGTTTCCAAAAAAGACTCCGATCTTGTGACGGACCTGATTGATGAATATTACTATTGTGTTGCTTTTGGATACTATACCGGTAAGTTTTCTCAAGGCTTGACTCATTAATCTGGCCTGAAGGCCCATTTGTTGATCACCCATATCCCCTTCAATCTCCTTTCTTGGCACCAAGGCTGCCACACTGTCCACTACTACCACGTCAACGGCATTTGATCTGACCAGAGTTTCCAGGATTTCCAGGGCCTGTTCACCTGTGTCAGGTTGAGAGATCAGTAGGTCAGAGACATTGATCCCGATCCTTTTAGCATAATCAGGGTCCAGGGCGTGTTCTGCGTCCACAAAAGCTGCTACCCCGCCTTGTTTTTGAACTTCAGCTACTATATGCTGGGCTAAAGTGGTTTTTCCCGAGGTTTCTGGTCCGAATATTTCTATTATTCTCCCCCTGGGAATACCTCC
>CAZNAQ010000078.1:0-259 GCA_964571265.1 uncultured Gammaproteobacteria bacterium
GAACTTGGGGTCAAGACTGGCACGGGCCTTGATGGCCATTAATTTTCGCTCCTATGAAATATTTTTGAACACAGATATTACCGAGGATAGTCGTATCATTTATCACAGGAATATAGAGGAAAGAACCGAAAAAGCTCTTCCTTTTCTGGAATTCGACAGCGATCCTTATCTAGTGATTGTCGATGGAAGACTAAAATGGATCAGAGATGCCTATACCACCACCGCCAACTACCCTTATTCAGCTGAACTGGACGGCAAG
>CAZNAQ010000078.1:269-3679 GCA_964571265.1 uncultured Gammaproteobacteria bacterium
ATGCCTATGAAGGAGATATTAACGCCTATATCATGGAAGAAAAGGACCCGATCATCCAGACCTATGCCTCGATCTTTCCGGATATATTCAGCTCTAAAGAAGACATACCTCAAGAAATCAGAGACCATATCAGATATCCAGATGATATTTTTTCCAACCAAACCGTCCTTTATACAGAGTATCACATGAAAGATCCTCAAAACTTCTACAACAAGGAGGATCTATGGAATTTTCCTCTTTTAATGGGAACTACCCGAGGTGAGGAAGTCGGGCCGGTTATGAGGAGGATGATCATGAAACTTCCCGGAAAAGAAAAAGAAGAGTTTGTTCTAATGCTTCCCTACACCCCGGAAGGAAGGAACAATATGATCTCCTGGATGGCCGCCCGCTCGGACGGAGAAAACTATGGAGAATTGATCAACTACCGCTTCCCCAAGGACAGTCTGGCTTTCGGGCCACAACAGATAATATCCAGGATCAATCAAAAAACAGAGATATCACAACAAATCTCTCTATGGGACCAACGAGGCTCAGAGGTACTACAAGGAAACCTATATGTGATTCCCATAGAAGAATCCATTCTTTATGTCAGACCCCTGTACCTCAGGGCCCAAAATAGTCGTATGCCTGAACTACAAAGAGTTATTGTGGCCCACCAAGACTCTATTGCCATGGAAAGAACCCTGGAAGAAGCTCTGGGGGTTATATTCGGTCCAGGCCAGGAAATACCTGACCCCGAAGACAGGGATGATGCAGAGATTCCGGCTCCGGACCAAAAAGATATCCGTAACCTGATCAGGGAAGCTAACCAATTATATGACAGGGCTATACAGGCCCAAAGACAAGGCAGCTGGAATGAGTACGGCCAACTCTTAAACCAATTAAGGGATAAACTCCAAGAACTTGAGACCAAAAGCAACTAAAAAAGACCCGGGTTTAGGCCCGGGTCTTTTTATTGGAAGTTGTTTTTAATGAATAAGGAAAGTATTTCAAAAAAATTGTTCATAGACCCTATATCCACCCACTCTCCTCGGGAATGAATATTATCGCAATTTATCTTGGTACTTACCACCGGAACCCGTATCTCAGAAAAAAATCTGGCATCAGAGGCTCCTTCTGATCTATGAAACTTAACCTCTTGTCCCAAAACTCCTTCCACTTCCTTTTTGTATCTTTTTACATACTCATCCTTGTCATCCTGAACAAAAGGAGGTGCCTCGGAGATGATCTCAAAATCAGTGGTTATCTGCTTAATTCTTTCTAAAATAGATAACTTTTCCTGATTGTTTATAAACCTGATGTCCAGATACATCTCCCCATAATCAGGGACTTGATTAGTGGCCTCACCCCCTTGGAGCCTTCCCAGGTTCAAAGAATTCGCCCATTCATCCGGCTTTAACTCAGGTATAATGACTCTTAGACTCTTATAGATCTCAATGAGTTTTTCCACTGCGTTATGACCCAAAAAGGGACGAGAACCATGGGCTGATCTGCCAAAGGCCTTTACCTTCAAATGAAGTACTCCTTTCTCGTTCAGGACTAAAGTATTCAAGTCAGTTCCTCCGTCAGGAATTATGGCCAATTTCGGTTTGTAGTTCTTTTTATTAAGCAAGTAACCAACCCCGTTAAAACCGCCCACCTCCTCATCGCTGGTCAACATCAAACCTAAAGAAGGAGGTTTTTTTTGCTCACCAAAAGAGCTCATGATCTCCATCATAACCGCACAAGCAGCCTTCATATCACCACTGCCCCTGCCATAGATCCTCTTCTTGGTAGTTTTGGGA
Source organism: uncultured Gammaproteobacteria bacterium (assembly GCA_964571265.1). Taxonomy (GTDB): domain Bacteria; phylum Patescibacteriota; class Patescibacteriia; order Patescibacteriales; family JAGXOH01; genus CAZNAQ01. Next base: position 2,054 of record CAZNAQ010000078.1, read on the forward strand.
CAAAAGCCGGCCGGGCTATCCGGGACCACATCCAGATGGCCACACAAAAGAAGATCCGGATTGTCGGACTGCTCCTTAAAAGTGACTACCAAGGAGGGTAGTCCTCTAGAGGTGTACTCCTTTATCCTGAATCTATCTTTATGGAAATATTTTTTGGCAAAGGCTATAACCTCTTTTTTGGATTTCAAATTATCACTGACCGAAGGAAATCTTATTAGGTCCTCGGTCAACTTTATGTAGTTTTTATTGGTATTTGATATCATATATAAAATGTTAGCAGAAAAAATAAATAAAAGAAATTAAAAGGGGAAGAAATGACATCTTCCCCTTCTTGATTCTAAAGTTCCTCTTTAAGTCTTCGGTCGTAATAATCCAGGTCTTTCCTGTTTTTTCCCATAACAACCATGCCCAATTTCTTGTCCTTGATACATCCCCAATTGACCACAGCCACACCCTTGCCTGTTTTAGGATTAAATTCCAATTCTCCCAGATCCAGATCATCCAATCTACTGAGCTTGGTCTTGTAGGTCGATCCTTTCCAGTACTGAGAATTAAGCTTCCAAGCTATGTAGTAGGGATAGGCGGCTCCAGTAAACCGGGGGTTACATTCAATAAGCTGATAGGAGATCTTGCCTCCGGGTAATCTCTGGGCCACCAAATCAAAACCGAAATGTTCCTTGATACCCTCTTGAAAAAGAAAACGAGCAATTCTGTCAGTAAGGTGCCAGGGATAATGGAGAGTAGGCCCGGAATTACCTTCATGAATAGATCCCTGAAGAATCTGCTCAGTGGCCACGATCCTTTTCAATTCCCTTTGACCGGCCCAATACTGGACACTAATAAACTCGCCTTCAACCACTTTCTGAAGTTGAAAGGATAGGTCTTGAGGTAATTTCTGAAGTTCTGACTCCAGGTCCTCGGGGTTCTGACATATAGCCACCCCCAAGCCACTAACAGACTGAGAAACCTTTAGACATAAAGGAAAGGAAAAATCACGGCAATCAACCACTTCTGTTTTGGAACCAAAACAGTCGGTCTGAGGCACGGAAAGTCCCAGCTCCTTGGCTTTCTGGATAAATTCATTCTTCTTGTTCATGATGTCTACAATGCGACACCTTCGAGGATCTGGTTCCACCTTGTTGGCCTGTTCACCAAAGAAGAAGGTGGACAGGTTGTAATCAGGGTAATCAATCTTTACTGAGAAAGAATCATCCCAGATCACGTTCTTGGTGTGGGGCAAACCGATCCGGTCATAATGACAAAGGATCCAGTCCCAATTTTCCAATAACTCCGGATTAAGTTGAATAATGTCTCCGGGGTTGGTAGTACCCAGCACTCGGCCGGGATACAAATACAGACCCAGGGTCCGGGCAAGCTGCTCCTCGGTTTCGCACTCCGGCGCTTCCTTGTTAACAAAACTTTCCCTCTTAGGCGAGGCATCTTCCATTCCATGATTAAAGATCTCCGGGGACGTGTATCCGACACACATATCAGCTGTGTAACGATTAAAAACACTGCCGATCTCTCCGACTCCACCTTTGTGATTTACGACCTTCATAAACTCCCTCCTTTCTTTGTTGTTATTTTAAAGAACAAAAATAAAAAAATCGGCCTCCCCTGAAGCGA
>CAZNAQ010000079.1:0-3627 GCA_964571265.1 uncultured Gammaproteobacteria bacterium
CTTCCATAGACCTTTCCATATGCTCTATGGCCTTAAGTCCGTATTGTCTGGCCTGCTCCTGTTCTTCCATGGCGATTAAATGCCCGGAAGCAAAATTAAAGATCTGAGCCGCCTCCATATTCATCAAAGCGTCATCCGGATTATACTCCAAATTCCTTTCTGCCATTTCTGTGGCCCACTCCAAGACCTCTAACCTGTCCGAGGCCGGAATCATCTGAATGACCTGAGGTTGATTGATCAAGGTCTTGATAAAAGAGGAACGGGCGTCTCTGTCCATAGGGGTGTTGTAATTCAGAGCTCTTTCATATTTATCAAAACCCCTTTCCACATTACCGCCGGCCCAGGCTCTCTGAGCCTCAATAGTGTCGGTAAGCATTTGTAGGGGTCGGATATTGTATTGGAATATGAGTATCAAAACCAAGAATCCCACTCCTAAAAAAGAATATATCTCCTTGTTTATTAAAGGTCTATCCTGGTTGACCAACAAAAGTTCATTCTGGTTCAAATCCGGTTTTTCAGTGGTGGCTATGAAATATCCCAAGCCCAACATGAGCATCAATCCCAAATAAGTGGACAAGGAGTCAAATACCGCCAAATTCTGAACAAAGTAAGCCACAAAGAGTGACATGAGTAAGGAAAATTCGATAGCCCCTATTCTTTCCCGTTTCCAGGCCTGCCATAGATAGAAAACAAAGAAAACAAAGACAGACAAATAAGTGAATAGGCCCAGAACCCCGGTAGTGCTGGCTATGTCTATCAAATTATTGTGAGCTCTGTCAAAAAAAGTTCCGCTTCGAGTCAGATCATAGAACTCAGCCGGAAAATGCCTATTAAAAGTAGTAGAAAAAGTACCATAACCGGTCCCTAAAAGAGGGTGATTCTCAAAATCCTTCCAGGCCGCCTCCCAGGAGATCAAACGTGTCTGAAAAGTGGTGGCTTCCCAGGAAAAATCCTGAATAGGCTTAATATCCCTGATAAGGGGTGCTTCCTTGTTGGTAAAGGCAAAAAGACCTCCTCCGACTATCAGGACCAAGAGACCCAAACTGACCAATTTCTGTTTCTGGTTTTTGGTCAAGATACCGAAAAAGAACAGAAAGGCTAAAAAACCAAAACCAAATCCAGCAAAACCTCCGGAGATATCGGCATTGACGAAAGCCGGGAACATGATCAGTATAGGGACCAAATACAACCATTTAAACTCTGTTTTCTCCTTAAAGAAAAGATATACAGAAAAAAACATTCCAAATATCATAAATCCGGCCATATAGGCTTTATTTCCCAGGGTACCGTGCTCGTCACCGGCAAGCAGACCGCTTATACCCACAAAAGTAGTGACCAAAACAAAAATACTTAAAACCCATTTCCAATCCTTCCAATCCCGAAGAACGGTTATGATGACCAGATATAAAACAAAAAAATGAATGATATGGTAAAAACCGAGCATTCTCTCAATATCACCCCAAAAACTGAGATTAAAGTCCACCCCTGTAAAAGAACTTGCCAGAATCACCAAAAAGAAGGCAGCCAAGCCGGCCGTAATTCCGCCTCCTATTTTGGCCAAAAGACCCTTACCTCCTTTTATTTTAAAAGGATTCCATTGCGGATATTTGATGATAAAGGAGATCCAGAACACGAACAGAATAGACATTAAAATATTAAAATAGATCTGTTTTCCTGAGATATAAGGAAACAAAAGACTTTTGGCTACTATAAAGACGGACAAGAAACTAAAAACTATTCCTATTTTCAAGATCCAAAGATAGGTTTTTTGAGACATATGACGATTAAATTTAAAGATTAAAACCCCTGTCCGGTCTTTATACCAAAAAAACCAAACAAAGCGGGACGCCTCCTGGTCAAATTATACCAAACCTTAGTTTAGTGTCAAAATAAAAGCCCCGCCCAACAATGGGCGGGGCTTTTTGCGCTTTCAGCTCTCAAAGAGAACTGAGATGGCTATCTTTCCAGTTCGTAGGTTCTGGAAGGAATGCCTCCCACTAGGTCGCCGTCTATCCACTGGCTTGTTTTGGAATAGAAATTATCATCATCCCATTGAATATCGACCAACCTGGCGGTGGCGTAATCATCAGAAACCAGGGTACCGGAAACATTCATAACCAACTTGTAGGTCCTGGATTCTCCACTAGCAATGATCCGCCTGCTGTCAAGCACTACGGTGCCGCTAGCAATACTATCATCTCCGACCTTAACATTGTTGTACTCAAGTTCCAAAGAATTTATGGAAGCACCTGAGCTTACCAGGTCGGTGTTGAAGCTAAGAGAATTCAAGATAGCGTCGGCATTAGAACTACCGTCATTGGTAACAGTGATGTTCATGATATAGGTCTCGGTTCCCAGTCTGGTGGAATCTCCGGAGGTGGTACTGACAGAAACTCTGCTGTCATAGACCTCCATCAACTCACCAGTACTCAGAAGACCCAAGGCGTCACCACTACTGACCAATTGACCTCCTGTGCCCATGTAGTAATTGTTGTTTGAAGTATCCACATAGGCCCAATCGCCACTTCCACCGATCTGTCCCCACTTGACTTCCTTGGATCGAGTCTGGTTGTCAGCCTTGAATTCAAAGCTGGTTATGGCCAACTCTACCTTGTAGTCATCACCGGTTATATTGGTGATCCGGTTAAAGTCGGCATGAGCATCCAAACTCTTTCTTTCACCTCTATCCACTCGGATATTGGTGTTGAACTCGAACAAACCGTTCACAGGAAAGTCGTCGGTGACACCGGCAAGCCTCAAGCTGTTTACAGCAGAAGTATTTCTTATAGCAGTGTTGCCAGAAGTGTTGGAAGGGGTGTCATTGTAGGCGGTTATACCCACTTTGGTGATATCAAAGCCTGTATTCTCGGCTCTGAATTGCCATCTGCCGATATGATTATCCTCATCCTGAGCTAGCATAAGGGCGGCTACAGGAGTACCTGAATCTCGGCTAAGCCTTAGATCACCGTCCTTTATGGTCATGATCTGTCCCAACTGAGTTTCATTGAAACTGTCTCCGCTAACTTTACCTTCACCCTCTACGGTCAATTTAGTCTGTAGATTACTGCCGACAAAATCATCCTCTATGGTCAAATAGATTCTGACCAATTTGGAAGTTCCGGCAGCGATCTCTTCCCTGACCCTAAATCTTTCCTCAGAACGTGGGCTGGAAACAGCTCTCTCTTGATTGACTCTCAGATCCTTAACATGATCCATATTACCCTGTTCCAATTCCACAGTATATCTGGAAACAGTCAAAGCCTCGGCATCCCCGGCAGACAAAATGAATTGCCCGGCCAGGATCTCTTCCTCAGCCACCACATCCTGGTTTCCGATCCTGCCGTCCCTAGAAAGGTCGGCTTCAGGACCGCCTATGGTCACCCAATTTCCAAGAGCATTACCGGAAACAGCCGGGTCATCGATCCTGTCTCCTCGAGCATCCTCAAGGACCAAGATACCCTCCTTTAAAAGACTTACCCTGTAGGACCAGTTCTGCTCCACCTCATCAGAGATGTCAGCCCTGACCTCCAAGATATGGGTGCCGCTCAGATCCAATTCATCATCATAGATGATATAGGTGTCATCACCATCGGTTCTGGTGCTAAGTTCATCAATGTCATCCGGACC
>CAZNAQ010000080.1:0-3565 GCA_964571265.1 uncultured Gammaproteobacteria bacterium
TTGCCCGAAATCCTTAGCGCCTTGGTGATTTTGATCATTGGTTTGATCATAGCCTCGGTCGCTTCCAAGGTAGTCAAAAAACTCTCCGATTATCTGAGAATAGATTCTTTGATGAAAAAGATCAGGGTAAAGGATGAAATGGAAGAATTAGGTTTCAAGTTCGAATTTGGGACTATTGTAGCTAAGATAGTTAAGTGGTTCTTTATTATCGCCACCCTGATAGCAGTGGCTGATGTATTAAGAATACCTCAGATAACTCTGTTCTTGGAGAGAATCGTTCTTTATTTGCCTAATGTTTTGGTAGCCGTAGTTATCTTGGCCATCGGTATTATAGTTGGCAGGATGGCTTATGACACTATTAAGAAGGGAAGTGAAACCTTTAGGATGTCTCCTTATGCTGCCAAGGTTTTGGCTTCAGTGGCCAAATGGTCCATAATGGTTTTTACGGTAATGGCGGCCTTGGTTCAGCTGGGAGTAGCCAGCAATATGATCCAGATTCTCTTTGCCGGATTAGTGGTCATGGTTTCCTTGGCCGGAGGTTTGGCCTTTGGTTTGGGTGGAAGAAAAAAGGCAGAGGAATTTATTGACAGGATCACTCGAAACCAATAACAGCTTTGACTAAACAGGATTCAAAAGCCGCCTTGTTTTTAGGCGGTTTTTGTTTTATATTTATATAGATGAAAGATTTTATTTTACAATCCAGATATCAACCCAAGGGGGACCAGCCCCGGGCCATAGAGGAATTAAACAAGGGTATACTCGAGGGTTACAGAGATCAAACTTTATTAGGGGTTACCGGAAGCGGTAAAACTTTTACCATGGCCAAGATGATCGAGGCCAACAAGAAACCGACCCTGGTGATATCCCATAACAAGACCTTGGCGGCCCAGCTTTATGGAGAATTCCGTCAGTTTTTTCCCAACAACGCGGTCCATTATTTTGTTTCTTATTATGACTATTATCAACCCGAGGCCTATATCCCCCAATCAGATACCTATATAGCTAAGGAGGCGACTATAAACGAGGAAATAGACAGACTTCGACACGCCACCACTCAGTCCTTGATAAACAGAAATGATGTCATAATCGTGGCCAGTGTGTCCTGCATATATGGCATTGGTGAAAAAGAAGATTATCAGTCTTTGGGTAAGAGTTTTCAGGTGGGAGAAGAGATGAAGAGAAATGAGATAATGAGACAGTTGGTGAATATCCAATATGAAAGAAACGATTTGAATCTGGATAGGGGTCAGTTCCGGGTCAGGGGTGACACCATTGATATTCATTTGGCCACCGGGGAAGCTCTGGTCAGGATAACCATGTTAAGTGAAAAGATTGATAAAATAGTTTATTTCTCTATAATTCCCGGAGATAGCGGAGTAGAAGTCATGAACAGGTTGATCGGAACAAAAGGGGATGATCTGGAATCCATAACTATTTTGCCAGCTAAGCATTTTGTTACTCCTAGGGAAAAAATGGAAAAAGCTCTTGTGAATATAAGACAGGAGCTCCAGGAGCGCTTGGAAGTATTGAGATCTGAAGAAAAGATTGTTGAGGCGCAGAGATTGGAACAAAGGACCAATTATGATTTAGAAATGATGGAGGAATTTGGCTACTGCAACGGAATCGAAAATTATTCCCGTCATATGTCTGGCCGTCTTCCTGGAGAGCCGCCGGCCACTCTTTTGGATTTTTTCCCTGAAGATTATCTAATGATAATTGACGAGTCTCATGTGACCATTCCTCAGATAGGCGGCATGTATGCAGGGGACAGGTCTAGAAAACAGACTTTGGTGGATTTCGGTTTTAGGTTACCCAGTGCCAAAGATAATCGTCCCTTGAATTTCAGAGAATTCGATTCCAAGATCGGTCAAGTTGTTTATGTCAGTGCCACCCCGGATAAATATGAATTAAAAAGATCAAAACAAGTAGTGGAGCAGATCATTCGTCCTACCGGACTTTTGGATCCAGAGGTGGAGATCAGACCCTCAGAAAATCAGGTCCAGGATTTAATGAAAGAGATAAATTTAAGGGTCGAAAAAAAACAAAGAGTCTTGGTTACCACTCTGACCAAAAGGATGTCCGAGGATCTGTCCGAATATCTTTCAGAACAGAATTTAAAAGTTAAATATCTGCATAGTGAGATTGACACTTTGCAAAGGGTGGATATTCTGAGAGATCTAAGAAAAGGCGAATTTGATTGTTTAATAGGAATAAATCTCTTAAGAGAAGGTCTTGATCTACCTGAGGTTTCTTTGGTGGCCATTTTGGACGCTGATATGAGTGGTTTTTTAAGAAACGAGATATCTATTATGCAGACCATTGGTAGGGCTGCTAGGCACGCCGAAGGCAAGGCCATACTCTATGCTGACAAAAGAACCCCGGCCATAGATTATGCTGTTAAAGAAACTAAAAGAAGAAGAAGTTTGCAAGAGGAGTACAACCGAAAACACGGTATAATTCCGCAGACTATAGAACCCTATTTTCATGACGATATTGTGGAGAAATAAAAAACTTGCTTTAAAAGCAAGTTTTTTATTTCTAAAGAGTTTCCAAAATCTTTTTTACAACCAGGCCGTTGCAAGGCAGGCCTAAATGCGTGCTTTTTACTGCAAAATTCTTTATTTTTCCTCCTTTGGAATTTATACAATAATACCAGGGAACAATACCGTCGCTTTTGGCATTTATGGCCAAGATAGGGGTGGGAAAGTTTACCTTCTTGTGTTTGTCCAGAAGTCGATTCACCTCCTCAATTTTTTGTCCGGCCAGCAGAACGTAGAGGGTTTTAAATCTGACTCTGGTCGGTATCCTGTAAGGACTTCCCAGGGTGATGATCTTTTTTATCTTGTCGGCCCTATTAAGGGACAGCTCCCTGGCATATATCCCTCCCATACTCCAACCTATAAGGATCACCGGTAGCCCGTGTTCTTGATAGAGTTTGTCTATCCGTTTTTTCAATACTTCCAGAGTCTTTTGATGGTAGCCTCTGTTTATCCCCAATTCCCAGCCGTAGCAGCAAAAACCTTTTTGTTTTAATAATTTTCTTAAAGGGGAGGTAAATAGGTCACTGGTGGCGAACCCTGGAAGAACCAAAACAGGATGCTTGTTCTTTTTGACTGGAATTTTTTTTAAGTTCTTTCTGTTCATCCAAAAAACCAATAATTCCCATACAAACTTTATTTCCAAAAGAAACAAGCTAAGAGGCAGATGTTCTCTGTATTTTTTCATTTTTTCCTCCTTTCTTTTTTGACTCATTCTTATCTTACTGCCATTCATCTGTCAACCAAGTTAGTTTATTACTCGATGATCTTCTTGATCTGATTTTAGGTCTATTAGATTGATCATATCCAATTCATTCAGGTCATTCATTTTAAGATAGTTATCAGAGAAGGTGTACAGGACATCTTCTATATAAAGACTTCTTTTTATTTGGTTGGAATAATTTTGACTTTCATCCTCTCCGTGTTCCAGTAGGGCTCTTAAATCAAACCCTTCTTCATCCACATGAAATACTGCCGCACCCCTGGTGTAGTTTGGTTGCATCCGAGGGGGAATCATCCTTCCCGGT
>CAZNAQ010000081.1:0-3554 GCA_964571265.1 uncultured Gammaproteobacteria bacterium
AAAGATAAAAGAGAAAAGACCTTATCAGGCTTTGGAGCTTGTCTGGGAGGAGTCGGGTCTTAAGGATTTTTATGCCAAGGAAGAAAAAAAAGAGGAAAGGTTTCAGTCCATAAAACAATTAACTAATTTTTTTAAGCAAAAAGACGAAACTGACAGAAGGGGTGAAGAGATGCTTAAGGAGTTGATCAATTATGCTTCATTTAATAAAGGAGTGGATTTTTTAGCCCTTGAAAAAGGAGAGGTTCCCATAGTCACTCCGCACCAGGTCAAGGGTTTGGAATTTGATTACATCTTCATAGTCGGACTCAATGATTTTAAGTTCCCCCTTAAAAACAAAAACTCTGACCCAGAAGAAGAAAAAAGACTTTTTTATGTCAGCCTGACCAGAGCCAGAAAAAAGATCTTTTTGAGTTATAGTTGTTTTGATATATATAACCGACCTTTGATCAGAAGTCCTTTTATTGATCTCCTAGACAGTCGATATTTGAAGTGGATAACCAGGGATTGATTTTTTTAATCTTGGCCCAAATCTATTGACAAACTCGGCAAAAAGAGGTAAAAATAGAACAAATTTAGTCTCTCTTTTAAAACAAAAGGGAAAAATACGCACCTTAAAAAAAGGAGGTTTATTATGCATGAGGATTTTTCTTTGATCAAAAGTCTCGAGGATCTTTCTTTAACAAAGATCATCCCGCTTGTTGCCGGGTTGGTCATGTTGGGCAGTGTTCTTTTGCCTTGGCTTTCCAGTCCTTTTTTTGATTCCGGGTCATCATTGTCGGTGGCAGAAGCTAGTCGTGATCTTCATTGGTACGCTCTTTTGGGCGGCGGCCTTGTCCTGTTGGGATCTTTTTTTAAAGACCCTAAGACTCAGGGTATTGCTCACCTGGGATTGGGCCTGATAGCCATTCTGACCATTGTGGCCGCTGAGGCCCCGATATTTATGGTACCGCCAGGCGTGGAAGCCAGTTCCACAGAGATATTGAAAGAAATTGCTGGTGTCATCCACATCGGTTTTTATCTGTATTTTTTGGCGTCTCTTGTCGTGGTCGTCAGTGGAGTGAATTCTCTCTCCCTGGCAAAAAAGGGTGGAGGCCTTCAGGCATCCAGCTAAATTCTTTTAAAGAAGGAGGTTTGTCATGAGTAATTCGAGCTCGAACTTTTTTATTGAAAGCAACGAAATATACCAAGGAAAAAGGATTCTTGGTATTGCTTGCGGCCTGGTCCTGGTGATTTCTGTGTTCATGCCCTGGATTTCACTCTGGGGACCCAATCCTGAGTCCGGAGCTTCGCTAAGCTCTGGCTTGGTTCTTTCTTCCTTGATCTCAGCCGGGGCAGCAATCTTTGTCTCCTACTTTAGAAAGAACCTGCATCTGGGGCTCGGCTACATGGTCATTGGCTTCTTTGCTTTTTACACCGTCTTCGGGGGGTTAATCGAAGGAGGTCCAATGGGCATTAGGCCCTCTTTTGGCGAGGTCATAAGTGAGATAAGGCATTTCGCCCATATCGGATTCTATGTCTATTTGATAGGCGCAATGACCATATTTGTTCTTGGTCTGTTTGCTCTTGTGGAGCCGGAAATTGAATCTGGATCAGAGGTTGGGGAAGCTGGAGTTGAACCGGAATCTGAACAAAATATCGAGACTGCTGAATACGAGGCTGCTGAGAAAACTGATTATGAATACGAGACTGAAAAGTAAAACTGCAAACTTCAAGGGGTCGATTATATTATATCGACCCTTTTTTATTTTAAGAATTGACAATGTTTAAAAATAGTCTATATTCTAAGTAAAATAGATTTGTTTTAGTTTTTTTGACTATCATTGGTTCTTTAAAACTCAAAAGAGAAGGAGGTTCTATGTCTAGCTCAGTATTTATTTCCGATTCTCAAGAATTTTTTAGATCCAGGCGTTTTTTTCCCTTTGCGGCAAGTATTGTTTTGCTTTTTAGTGTCCTTCTGCCCTGGTTTTCTCTGGCCATACCAGTAGGGATAAGCTTCTCTATCTCTGGTTCCGGTCTGGATAAAAACTTGTCTTGGTTTAGTATGCTTGCTTGCTTTTTTGGTGTTTTCGCTTGTTTTTTAAAAGAGGAAAGGTTCAAAGATGTTATCCATTTGTTAGTCGGCTTGGCTGCTTTTGCAGCATTTTTCATTATTTTTTCTTCTTATCCCAAGATAGACCTGGGTATTGAATCCGATCTTAAACCTTTTTCTTTGGATGTAATCCTGGAATTGGCCTCGATAGGCTTTTATGTATACCTTGCCTCTGCCGGAGTTCTGGTCCTTAGCGGCCTACTAGGTCTTTTTTCTTCCCAAACTTGAATTTTAAGGGGATCGATCTTGTCGATCCCTTTTTTTGTTAACTTATAACCTTGTGTGTTATAATAATCTTAATTACAAACTTAATTAAAGGGTTTCAGGGATATTAGGCGAATATTTTTGGAACTGTTTTTATTTTATGGCTGGTAAAATTCAAGAAGTTTTTGATCGTATCCAAGAGTCCAAAAAGGAACAGAAAAAGCTCAGGGATATGTACAAGGATGCCTTGGCCAATTCTCAAAAATACCAAGAATTGTCTGAGAAATTAAAAGAGTTAAAGGAAAAGAAAAAAACATTGGAAAATGATCTTAAACAGGAGTTTCAAAAAGAATTTGAAAAACTGGAAATACTCAAGGCAGAGATAGAGAATGACCAACAGGTTCTTAACGACCTGGCCCTGAGCAAGGTTTCCAAAGGTGAGGAGGTCAGGGTGGAGGATCAGAACAATACCAGTTATGAGCCGATCTTTTCAGTGAAGTTTAAAAAGAGAAATTAACTTGAATTTTTTAAATAAAAAAGGGTGCGAATGATCGCGCCCTTTTATTTTGGCCTATTTCTTCATAGGCCATTCTATTGTTTTAAGATCGACCTTGCCGGCTTCGGTGCCGCTTCCTTTTTGAGTTCTAATAATTCTTTCCCAGGCCCTTCTTATAATCCCTTTTCGCTTTCGGTTTTTTTTCTTTGCCATAGGACCTCCTTGGCCAAGGGGTGTTGTTGTTCTTTCATGATCTTTCTGGCTAACCTGGTCAGGCCCTTGATGGAGGGCAGGCCGCTGGGGTAGGAGGTTACGATTGCTTCTCCATTTTCAACTTTTTTCAGGGCTTCCCGGATCGAAGCTTGGGTGATTCTTTTTCCATTGCATTTCGCAATTCCTTTCACCATGTTGATGAATTCCGGTTTTCGACAGAGTCTCTGAGTTTCTGTGTTCATGATTCCTCCTTTTTTGTAGTTTGTTTAAGGTGCTTAGATGTTTTGGATTTAATCATTTTTGCTTACATTTGTCAACCAACCATTGACATAAACGGTTGATTATGTTATTATAATATGATCCTTAGTACCTTTAAATAAAAAAACCAAAAAGAAAGAGGAGGAAAGGATGAGAAATTTTTGCAGACCGAACCGGCGTATCCCGGAAAGACCGACCTTTACCCATTTTGTTTTTTTGTCACTTTTCCTGATAGGCTTCATCTTTTCAATTTTGTTTTTGTTTTACCTTGTTTCTGCAATCATATTTGTCTTC
>CAZNAQ010000082.1:0-1741 GCA_964571265.1 uncultured Gammaproteobacteria bacterium
GAAATCCGGGTATCCGGATATCAAGAAGTTACGTCGTTAACTGTAGAACTCGGGTGTACCAGGTGTGCTCAATCCCCTCCGGTGGGCCACCCAGCGTCGCCTGGACAGGATATCCCGCAACTGGCGCAGCTCGGCTGCCGGCCGTAGAAAGTCCAACCCGCACGCGATGCCACCGCTCACCCGCCAAGGTAAAAATTCTTACCTAACAACACATGACCAGACAACAGTCTTCAAACACAACGAGTTGCGGAGAAAGGAAGCGGCCCAACGGCGTCACCGCCGACGCCTCGGCCAGGTGGGTCGCCACCGAAGCGGTGTCGGAGCGCATGGTGCGAAACTTCACCAGCGTGAACGGTCACTGAAACCGTCCCACCCGCTCCTGGCGGAACAGCTTCCAACTAATCCACCCGTGGTGCGCCAGGACCCAAGCGGTTGCTGATATATTCAAACCGGAGATGCTCCGTTGAGCGCAGGTCGTACAGGGTAAATGCCTGTTCAGAAAGCGCCTCACACTCCCCCACTACAACCCCTTCCGCGTCTTCGAGCTGACTCCGGAGCCGTGCAATCAAGTCCTGGGCCACGCTTTCAGCATCTTCTATCTCGACGGAAAAGACCACATACAAATCGATCTCGTAGGGTTCGTCCACATCCAGCTCTTCCCGTGGTTCGTACCCCAGCCAAATCCCAATGATCTCCCGACCCTTTTTTCGGAGACGCCTCTCCAGATCCTTGATGGAACCAGACAAACGCGACATAAGCGTATCCGGGAGGGCATGGCGGCGGAAACGTGCCGCGAGCCAGTCCTGCAACTCGTGGAGTTGCTCCGGATCAACCCATCCAGAGATCGGGCCATCGGGTGACAACTCGCGCTTGGCAACCACCAACCTGCTGGATGCCGTCAGGCTATACCAGCCCATTTCATTGCCATCCAACCCGACCAAGCACAGATGCAGCTCCCGGGGGTTCTTACCGCCTTTCTTGTTTCCATCGGGCGTTTCGATCTGAAAAACGGGCATCAATTCGATGTTGGGTTCCAGCTCCAGCACATCGTTGGCAATATCACAGTCATGTGACACAACCACGGCGAACTCCCAACCCGACCCTGCTTCCACTCCACCATTCAGCTCCTGTCGGCTCAGCAACGCTCCCTGCCGCAGGACTGTGGTGCGCTTCCATTCTTCCGCCACCGCTCCGGACCTCCTTATGCCATCGGGCGTCCGTATTCTCGCGCCACTTCGTCAGCCGACCGTTGCTCCCTGCTGCGAACCTTGCCACGCTGCTCTTCCTCGCTCCGAGCCACCTCCGCCAACAGTTGCCAGTGCTCGTCGCTCACCGCCTGGCCGGAAATGAGCCGCTCAAGCAGACTCCCCTCCCGCAGGAGTGGACGCCGAACCAAGCGCGCCACCCGGGGCAATTCATAACGTTCCGCCTGAAGGGCAACTTGCTCCAGCTCACGCAGACGCTTCCAGGCCTCGGTGCGAGGCTCGGATTCATCCTTCATCCATGCATAGACAGTCGGCCGAGTCACGCCGAGGACAGCCGCGAGATCCGAAACAGAAAGCCCCAGAGCCTCGCGCACCCGGGTGAGCACATCGGACGGTCCCAAAGCGTCGTTCCTCGGCCCAGTGGTATCTTCCAGTTCCTGATATTCGATTGCCTCGTCATGGACCCAATCACTCTTGTGCAACAGGTAGTGGGGATTCACGCTTCCCCCCGTACCCGGCATGGCATAACCAGCCGA
>CAZNAQ010000082.1:1751-3476 GCA_964571265.1 uncultured Gammaproteobacteria bacterium
GAAAAGGCCGCAATCGATAACCCCAGGACAGTGGTCGTTCCCCGCAGGCCCTGCCTCGCCATCATCGATTCACTCATACACTCCCCACGCGGCACGTGCGTCCGCCGTTGTCATCTCCCGGAACATCCGCCCTATCATCTCGTGACAGAGCTGCAACTCCTTCCCCACCCGGTCTCCATCACACGGAATGTGCGGTTTGGGAAACACCTTGTAAAAGTCATTATCCAGAAGTACCACTGTGCGACCATGGATCCGGAACTGAGACAGTGGCTCCAACACGACGGGCTGCAGATCGGGGGGCCATACAACACCACGTGGCGACACCAGTGAACGGCTTACAAGCGTCCCGCCCCGTTCTTCAAACACTGTTTCGGAGAAGCTGTGACGGAGACCGGTCTCGGTCGCGTTCGCAAGGCCAAGCAATCGCTCCGGGACCCAATACGCCAGCCTCCCCTGTCCCATGGAATCAGGGTCAATGACATTGAAGTAACGCAACCCGACCCGGTCCACAAACTGCAGGGTGGCAACATCATGAAGGACTTCCAGTCCGCGAAGCACCGACGCCAGTACACTCTCGAAGCCCTGGTAGTCAGTCGTGTGGAAGATGATGCTTTTTTCCTGGAAGATAAAACCCTGCGTAGCCTCGACGTCACTGAACAACCAACGCTCACGCTCTCGAGAAGAGACTTCGGGTTCGCCTCCATCAATCGGTTTCACCTCGAAACCATGGGACTTCTGATGCTGGAACTCCGGCCATCCCTCCCGTCGCAGCACATCCTGAACGGCAGGAATATACTCACCGATGCTGGGGACAGGATTGAAATGCACCTGCGCCAGGGCATAACACAACGGAACACTGACGGGTAAATTGCTCATCGTGAGACAGTCTCGTCCGCTCGGTCAGGTTTACAGTCTACTTTACACATCAACGGCCCCACTGTCAGCAGCCGCCGTGCAGACACGGCACGCCCTCGGCCTGGACCGCCGCCACGATGCGGTCGCGGTCCCAACCGTCGGCCAGGCGCTCCGGCTCAACGAAGGCGTGGAACTTGTACCAGGCGTGCCCGACCCCCGCCGGTGGGCGCGGCACCCGCAGCCCGGGAAGCGCGCCCAGCCGTTCCAGCAGCACCCCGGCGTTCTCGCGCCGCCGCGCCAGCCAGTCCGGCAGCTTCGCCAGTTGCGCACGGCCGATGGCCGACTGCATCTCGGTCAGCCGCCAGTTGGTACCGAACGACTCGTGCAGCCAGCGAAATCCCGGCGGATGCTCGCGCTCGTAAACCGCATCCCAGTCCTTGCCGTGGTCCTTGTAGCTCCAGGCGCGGCGCCAGACCGCCTCGTCGCGCACCAGCAACATACCGCCCTCGCCGCCGGTGGACAGGATCTTGTCGGTACAGAAGGAGAACGCCGCCGCGTCGCCGAACGACCCCACCGGCCGGCCGTCAAAGGTCGCCCCGTGGGCCTGGGCGCAGTCCTCGATCAGAAACAGGCCCCGCTCATCCGCCAGCGCCCGCAGGCCCGGCATGTCGCACGGCCAGCCGGCCAGATGGACGGCGATCACCGCCCGCGTGCGCGGCGTCAGCACCGCGCGCACCGTCTCCGGCGTGAGGGTGCCGGAATCGCGATCCACTTCCGCGAACACCGGCCGCGCTCCGCGCATGACGATGGCCGAGGCCGACGCCAGGAAGGTGCGCGGCGTCACCACCACCTCATCCCCCGGCCCGACAC
>CAZNAQ010000083.1:0-3458 GCA_964571265.1 uncultured Gammaproteobacteria bacterium
GTTGAAGAGACCTTAAAAGAGGTCTTTAACATCAATTTAAGCATTAAACCGGAAATAGAAGAGAATGTGGATTGGAGTAAGAGCGAGACAAAAGAGTCGGGCGGCAGTGAGGAGGCGCAAGAGAATGGCTCTGAGAATGGTCCGGACAATAAAAACAATTCCGATGATAATCATTTGGATAATATTTTAAAGACTTTTGGAGGGAGAGTCGTAAAGTAGTTTATGAGAAAAAAAGGGCCGAAAATAGGATTAGCCTTGGGAGCTGGTGGAGCCAGGGGTTTAGCCCATATAGGTGTTTTAAAAACTTTGGAAAAAGAAGGTATAATACCTGATTGTATAGCAGGTGTTAGCATGGGGTCTCTGGTCGGTGCCTATTACTGCTTGGGCCAGGATTTGGATGAACTGGAAAAAGAAGTTCTTGCCTTTAACAGGAGAAGGGCCTTAAAGAAGTTGGTCGATCCAAACAACCCTAAAAAATCCCTAATAAAAGGAAAAAAAATAGAGAAGTATATCAATGAGACAACCGGAGGGGCTACTTTTAGGAATTTAAAAAAACCCTTTAAGGTGGTTACCACTGACTTGGAAAGTGGTAAAGAAATTATTTTGGAGAAAGGCAACCTTACCAAGGCCTTGTTGGCCAGTATCAGTGTTCCCGGGATATTCCCACCGGTAAAAATTTATGGTAAACATTTAGTAGATGGTGGTGTGGTTAATTTTACCCCCACCGATGTGGTCGAAGATATGGGAGCAGACCTTGTTATAGGAGTGGATTTGATAATAAGAAGAGAGGCAAAACTGGATAAATCTCCGAGTATACTTTCTTCTTTGATTCAATCTTATGAAATAGTTAGGAGTCAAGGGGCTAAATTAAAAAACAAGGACCATAAAAAGGAGTTGGTAATGATTGAGCCTAAAATAAAAGGAACAATTGATAGTTTTAAATTCTATAAAATAGAGAGGTTTATCCAAGAGGGGGAGAGGGCCGCCAAGAAAGCCCTGCCTCAAATAAAAAGAAAATTAAAAAAACTTGAAAAACAGTTTAAATAATCATTCGGGGATCGTCTAATGGTAGGACGACCGGTTCTGGTCCGGTTAGTCGGGGTTCGAATCCCTGTCCCCGAGCAAGCATCAGCGTCTTTCGAGAGGCTTATAATCATCACTGATTTTAAAAAAGGCATCGGAGTAAAATCCGGTGTTTTTTATAGAAGATATTACGAAACCAAAATATTGTTATTTGCTTGATTTTGGGCTATTATTACTAATAGTAAGAATAATTATATTATCACTTTATTTAAAATGAGTAGTCATTGCCATACTCCATTAAAGAACTCTAAAAAAGGCCATCATACTCATAATGGTCATGATGAACATGCCGGGCACAGCCCTGCTATGTTTCGGGATAAATTCTGGCTTTCTTTGGTTTTAACCTTGCCTGTGGTTTTTTGGTCTGGACATATTCAAACACTTTTTGGTTATCAAGCACCAGAGTTTTTTGGTTCATCCTGGATTCCGCCAATTCTTGGTACAATAATTTTTTTCTACGGTGGACGGGTATTTATTCAAGGTGCGTGGAGGGAAATTAAGGATCTGCTTCCTGGAATGATGACTCTTATTTCACTGGCTATTGCTGTCGCTTTTTTGTTTTCATGGATTGTTCAGTTCCAGTTGATTGAGGCAGGAGCGCTTTGGTGGGAATTAGCTACCTTGATTACAATCATGCTTTTAGGTCATTGGGTCGAGATGCGATCAATTGTCCGGGCACAAGGGGCTTTACAAGAGTTGGCAAAACTCCTCCCAGATACCGCTATGCGTATTAATAGTCAAGGCAGAGAGGAAAAAGTTGTTGTTAGTAAACTAAAAAAAGACGACTTAGTGTTGGTTCGTCCAGGTGAAAGCATTCCTGCGGATGGGGTGGTGCAGAAGGGGGAAGGTGATGTAAATGAATCAATGATTACTGGTGAGTCAGGTTTAGTAAAAAAGGTAGAAGGAGATGAGGTTATTGCGGGTACAATAAACGGCGAAAGATCTCTTCGTGTAAAAGTGGTCGGTGTTGGTGATGACACTAAATTGTCAGGCATCATGAGATTAGTATCTGATGCACAGTTATCGAAATCCAGAACACAACACTTGGCTGATCGTGTCGCTCAATTACTTACCGGACTGGCCATTATTTCTGCTGTAGTTACTTTTGTTGTTTGGTACTTCATAGGCATGCCCGTAGATTTTATTATTGTTAGGATTGTAACTGTTTTAGTTATTGCCTGTCCTCATGCACTTGGTTTGGCAATACCTTTGGTGGTAGCTATTTCTACGAGATTGGGTGCTACAAATGGACTTTTGGTGAGGGATCGACGTGGTCTTGAGGAGGCTCGGAATTTAGATACGGTGGTTTTTGACAAAACCGGGACTTTGACATTGGGTGAGTTTCGAGTGGTTGATATGTTTACTATAAGCGGTGTTTCCAAGGAAGAGGTGTTGCGTATAGCTGCAGGGGTTGAATTAGAGTCTGAACATCCCATTGCCCGTGGCATTGTAAAAACAGCCAGACAATATAAATTTAAAATCCCTGACGCCCATAACTTTAGAGTTCTTGCAGGTAAGGGGGTGGCGGCCACCGTGGAGGGTGTGGAGTATCACTTGGGCGGACCCGGGCTTTTAAGAGCGGAAAATATAAATATACCATCAACCTTTGATAGTGTGTCGAACGAGATTGCCCAACGCGGTCAGGCCGCCATCTACCTGCTTCGTAATAATAATGTGATCGCTTTATTTGCAGTGGCTGATGCTGTTCGTAAAGAAAGTCGTGAAGCTGTTCAGGCTCTCCATGATCGTGGTATAACCGTGGCTATGTTGACCGGAGACGCTCAGGCAGTGGCTGATACAGTGGCTAAAGAACTCGGGATTGACACTGTTTTTTCTGAAGTGTTTCCCGAAGATAAGGCTTCTAAAGTGAAAGAACTTCAAAAGGATGGAAAAAAGGTGGCTATGGTTGGTGATGGAGTTAATGACGCTCCTGCCCTGGCTACGGCTGATATCGGAATCGCTATCGGGGCGGGCACTGACGTGGCGGTAGAGGCTGGACATATTGTACTGGTTAGATCCGATCCTCGTGATATTCCCAGGATAATCACTTTGTCCAAAGCTACATACAGAAAGATGACCCAAAATTTATGGTGGGCGGCAGGTTATAATATTATTGCAATACCCTTGGCTGCAGGAGTGTTGTTCGGATGGGGCGTCCTTCTAACCCCGGCTGTTGGTGCCATATTGATGTCGGCCAGCACAGTGATCGTGGCCATTAATGCCCAATTGTTAAGACGAGCAACTTTATAGTATGTGTTTTAACAAGGAATCGGACAACCTCTTGAGCGTACATATTTAAAATTCTCTCTTTTAACCTCCTTTATTCAGTGATTACATATTTATTACCTTTCTATTATCATTATATCTTTTTTAGT
>CAZNAQ010000084.1:0-3453 GCA_964571265.1 uncultured Gammaproteobacteria bacterium
GATCTGCAAACCAAGAACTTGGGTTTGACTGATTCTTTTAAAGCAGATGAATGGTTGATCAATTTATCCGCTTTTTACGTTCTCCCTTTGCTTTCCCTGTTGTTGGCTTATTACTTGAACTTTTTTTACCATTTCACACCGCTTGATAAACCCAAAACCAGGATGTCCAAGCTATTAAATCCTTTTTGTGTCTATCTGGGTCTTTTGATCCTTAATTTGGTTTTGTTTGCTTCTTCCTGGTTACATGGCCATCACGGACTCTTTTCCGGGTATTGGATTTTAGTTTTTCTTGGCATTGGTGTTCTGTTGTGTGTATTCATTGGTTATGTTGTTCTTTTAATAGGGAACGAGATATCTTTTCTTATCTTATTGGTCCTGGCGATTACTTCATTTATTCCTGTTTTCCATCTATCAAGATTGTCTGATCCGCTTGTCTTTGTCCAGTATTTCTGTATCTTGCTCTTGATTTATTTTGTTTCCTATTTCTCAGTCCAATCCCTATTGGACTTGATTAAGAATAAAAAAAACAAGAACGCTTCTCCTTGAAGCATTCCCATCTCTAAAACCTAAGAGCAGATCAAAATCGATCTGCCCTTTTTAAATTACTTTCTCCATTTGGCCACATATTGACCCAGTCCGTTTTGGTAGAATTTGTTTTCCAATCTCTTGGTGGTGTGCATGAACAGAATTAGGGATCTCAGATCTATCCTATACTTGTTGTTCACGATCTTGTATTTCAAGTCCTTTTTTTCTTTTATAGCCCTCCTAATGGTTTTGGTCTGGATACCTCCCAGGTTGGCTGCCTCAGAGACTGACAGCCAGACATTGTTCTTGATGTGTTTCTTGATTATCTTTTCAGCCTGATCATTTTTAGTGGCTTCCTTTTTTTCATCATAAAGATCACCTGCTTCCTCAGATAGAGGTACTTCGTCAGGAAAAAAGTAGGTGTATTTATCATTAGGAGAGTCTGGCATGTTTTTTAAAAAATTTAAGTTTTCTCTTCCCGAAAGTCCACAAATTCGTGGACTTTCATATTTTTTTTGAACCTGTTTTATCTGGCGAAAGTCCACAAATTCGTGGACTTTCACGTAAAAAATGGCCTAAAAATTTACAATATAATTTTGCGAAAGTCCACAAATTCGTGGACTTTCATAATCATTGAAACAAAACTCAAATTAGAACTTAGAGCGAAAGTCCAAGAATACCTGGACTTTTGGACTATACTCAATTTTTATAACATACTGTCATATTTTTTTAAAAAATGCAAGAACTAAAACCCAGGAACTGTTGCCTTTGTCTTTCAGGGGCTTGTGTCAGGGTTAGGGGTCTGGAATTTTTCCAAAGATCTTTGATGAGTTGTTTAGAGAACAGGCATGCAAAAAACCTTTAAAAAACATTGGCTTTCTTTTGATCAAGGATATTGCCTTTTGGTGTCAATGTGTTAATATCCTTTATAATAAAGATAATAAAGGAAAAAGGGTTCTCACCCTTATTTTAAGTTTTTCTTGGATTGATTTATGAGTTTTTGGATTTTTTTGATTTGTCAAAATCCTTAAACTGTAATAGAATCCAATCTCTATCGTATAATTAAATAGTCATATCAATGACCAAAAACAAAAAGACCTATAACAACTTTTTGGATAAAGGCAAGGACCGAGCTTTGTTTTGGAAGTTAAAGAAAAAGGATGAGCAGGCCTTCATCAGGGTGTATGAGAAATATGTGGATGACATTTATCGCTTTATATACTACAAGGTGGGTAATTCGGAAGAGGCCAGAGATATAACCTCCTTGGTGTTTCTAAAGACTTGGAACTACATCTTGGAAGAGAAACTGGAAGGATCCAAGTCCTTAAAGTCCTTTGTCTATAAAGTGGCCCGGAACTGTGTGGTGGACCATTACAGAAAGGATAGGTCAGAATTAAAAATAGAACTGGATGATCATAATCTGCACATAGACATCATAGATGAGAATCAAGACACTCTAAAAGAGACCGAGATCAACATCGACATGGAAAAGGTCAAAGAGAAACTGGAGGAGATAAAGGACGAATACAGAGAGATGATCATTTTAAGATATATCAACGAGCTGAGTTTTTCAGAGATAGCCGACATTACCGGTCGTTCCAAGAACAGCGCCAGAGTTCTGGTGCACAGAGCCCTGAAAGCCCTAAAAGAGTTGATGGAGGATAAGAAATAATTTGCAAGCACTAAGTCAAATATATGACAGAAAAAGATCTGATCAAACAATTAAAGAACCTACAAGAAACCAAGGCGGAAACAAACTGGAAGGGCAGTCTCCGCCGTTTTTTGTTGCAAAAGACAGCTGAAACTAAGGAGACAACCCCGGAAAAGAAGGAGCCTTGGTTAGGTGTCTTTTCTGACAAGTTCTTTCAGATCAGTCATTTTCTGAACCTGGGTCGATTGAGATTTGTACCCAGACCGGTAATGGCTTTGGGAGCGATAGTTTTGGTTTTGGTCGGAGGCATCTTTACTGTTAGCGCGGCCGAGGACGCCACTCCGGGATCACCTCTGTACTTTGCCAGAATAGTCAAGGAGAAGGCCCAGTTAGCCGCCACTCTTGACCAGGAGGACAAGACCAGATTGGGTATCAAGTTCGCCAGCAACCATGCCCGGGACATCTCGGCTGTTTTGGACAGCGAGGAGTTCAGGAATAATCCCAATCAAAAGGATCTGGATCGACTGTCCCAAAATTTTGAAGAAAATATAGAATCTGTTAAAATCAGATTACAGGCAATAAAAGAAAAGGAGGACAAGACCTCGGAAGAGGTGTCTGAGACCGAGCCAGAATCGGATACCCCTGAAGAAAAAGATTCGAGCACTGAAATAGCCACTCTTGACGATGCCTCTCAAACAGGCACTCAGGAACAACAAGAACGAGATGATTCTTCTGAAGAAGCAGAAGAATCTCAAGACCAAGAAGCGACCGAAACAGAGGAAAGCTTTTTTAGTGTTGATTCTTCTAGGGATGAAGAGGGTATTCAAGTTCATACTCAGGACAGGCAACCCGATACAAGTACTGAGGAAGCATCAAAGACCGAACAGGAAAAAATGGATGATCAGGTATCCCAAGAACTGGAGAAAGCCGAGGAGATCATGGATCAAAGGGATTATGACAAAGATCGGTTGAGTCAGTTGATCACCAGGGCAGAAGAGTTGTTTGCCCAAGGTAAATACGACCAGGTCAGACAGGTCTTGGATGAATTCATGATTGAGATAGAAAACCAAAAAAACTCTTCACAAGAACAGGAAGAAGAGGAGTCATCCGGCGAGGTTAAAGGAGTGTCCGAGAAGGCTACCTCTACTGACCAGGAGCAAGAGGATGTCGCCACTTCCACTGCCACTTCCACAGAAGAAAGTCAAGAGGAGTAGGTGAGAGACAAGCGAGTCATGGCCGGATCTTTGGCTGGGATTATTTTCCTGACCAAAGACCCG
>CAZNAQ010000085.1:0-3335 GCA_964571265.1 uncultured Gammaproteobacteria bacterium
AAAGACCCACACCCACCCACCCACCCCCCCCTCCCCCACTAACCAACACCAAAACAACAACCGACCACGACCCCTCCCCACCCCCCGCGGGGGGGGCGAGAGTGTTGTGTTTGTTGTGTTGGTTGTTTTGTTTTGAAATTTTTTGGTTGTGTTGTGTTGTGTTGAGACGCTCGCCCCGGATTTTTTTGTTGATTTCTTTTGTGAAATCTATTTTTATATTATTATATATTTACAAACTTGTCAATACTTTTGAAGCGAAAACGAACAAGTTTAAAATTTAAGCTAATTTTAAAATAAAAAATGAGTATAGATTTGGATAAGATAAAAAATTTGGAAATACCTGATTCACCGGGTTGCTACTTTTTCCACAACCCGGAAGGAGAAATAATATACATCGGCAAAGCAGCCAATCTGCGAAGTCGAGTGTCTTCTTATTGGCAAAAAAGTGCCGGCCACACCCCGGCCAAGCAAGGCATGCTCAAGAGAACAGATAAAATCACCTGGACGAAGACGGACAGTGAAATAGAGGCCTTACTCCTGGAAGCCAACCTGATCAAGAAACACCAACCCTACTTCAATGTGGTCATGAGGGATGACAAAAGCTTTATCTATATAAAAATCTCGAGTGAAGAAAAGTATCCCCGGATATTTATGACCAGAAAACTGGATCAGGCCGGACGCTATTTCGGACCCTTTACCAGCACCGAAGCGGTCAAAGAGACTTTAAAGATCATCAGAAAAATATGGCCTTTTAGAACCTGCGTCCATATGCCGAACAAGACCTGTCTTTACTATCAAATAAACAAATGTCCTGGACCCTGCGAAAAAAGAATATCTGCCAAAGAATACGGAAAGATCATCAAACAGATCTCCCTTTTTCTGGAAGGCAGAAGAAAGAATGTGGAGGCTAATCTAAAAAGAGAAATCTCAAACTTAAAAAAAGAAGTGGCAAAACTCTCAGAAGAAGATCCTCGATATCAAGAAAACAAGACCAAAATAACCAGACTTGAATACCAACTCAGGAATATAAAGAACACCTTGGAACATAACAGGGTCCTAACCCTCAGGGACAAATACGCCAACGATGTCCTGGAATTGGCCAAAACCCTGGGTCTTAAGAGCATCCCTCAAAGAATAGAGGGATATGACGTCTCCAGCTTGTTCGGGACTCAGGCGGTCGGCTCTATGGTGGTGTTCTCAGAAGGAGAACCGAACAAAAAAGAATATCGAAAGTTCAAAATACAAACAGAGACAGACAAGGGTGATGTGGGCATGCTCGAGGAAATGGTCTCCAGAAGATTTAAAAGATCAAAATCTGATAACAAAGAGACCTGGCCAAAACCCGATCTAATAATTGTGGATGGAGGAAGGGCCCAGCTAAACACAACCCTGAAAGTCCTTAAAAGGCATTCTTTAGATATTCCGGTTATGGCCATATCCAAGGGAGAGAAGCTCAGATCAGCCAGGGCCAAGGACAAGATCTTTTTTCCGGAACAAAAAGAACCCTTAAGTCTTCCTTTGGCCTCTCCGGCCCTGCATATCATAAAAAGAGTAAGGGACGAAGCGCATCGATTCGCTATAAACTATCACAGACAAGAAAGAAGAAAACACTTTAAATAAAGGAATTTTCAATTTTCCAAGAAGCCTCTTTTCTTGTATAATAAAAACAGTTAATGATCACAAAGTTTATATGAATTTTGAAAAATTATTTCAAGAAAAACCCAGAGAAAACAGATACACCAAGGAGACAAAGAAAAATAAAAAAACCGAAGAGGATCCTAAGTTCGACCCTGGAAGAAGGAGGTTTTTAAAGGCTGCCGGAGCAACCGTAGCCACTGCCGCAGCCGGAGCAACTATTAAAAATATAGCTGAACTCTTGGAAAAACTGCCTTCGGAAGAAAAAGAACCCAAGACCCCGGAAAAAGAGCCAGAAGCAGAAAGGACCGAGGTAACAATGGAAGAACCTGAAAAAGAAGTCACTCCGGAGCAGGAAGAGATTGAAAAAGAGGATGTTCGGGCCGTACACGAGATTATAGACTTCAAGCAGGAAGGAAGGATAAAGCTGGATGAAAAAACAATGGAGAGAGTTAAAAATTACTGGAAAAAGAGATATCAGGAAGATGAAAGACTAAGAACCAGTCTGGAAAGTGCCTATTATGAAATGGGAGCCTGGAAACCTTATTTAAAAAAAGAATTTCAAAAACAAGGAGTGCCGGAAAAGTTCATATACCTGGCCATACCGGAATCACATTGGCAATTAGGGGCAAAATCCGGGGCTGGAGCAGTCGGACCTTATCAAATAATCCCCAGGACCGCCAAGAGCTACGGTCTAAAGTCAGGGTTTTATCAAGAGGAGGAGCCAAACTTGGATGAAAGGATGGACCCGATCAAAAGCGCCAAAGCCTGCGCCAAATTATTAAAAGACCTGTATAACTCTTCAGGGGATTGGAACTTGGCCTTGTCCGGGTACAATGGAGGTTTTTTTTGGAGATATTTAAAAAAGATCTATAGAGAGGGATGGGGTAAAGATATATCTTATAATGACTTCCTCTCTTACATGGAAGACAAGGTAAACCAGATCAAGGATGATCTGCAGGAAAACGAGAGTCGAACATACACCATAAAACCCGGGGATTCCCTGGAAAGAATAGCCAGACAAAACGGATCGTCTGTAGAAGAAATATGTAAAATAAATAACATTGAGGATGAAAACAGGATCCAAGCAGGACAAGAAATCCTGATAAAGATCGATCCTGACAGCCAAGAAATGATATTTAATTCCAGAATCAGGGGTGTGGCCGAGAATTTAAATTATCCGGCCAAATTCAATGCCATATACGAACTAATCCAAGAAGAATACGTAAAGGATAAAAAGGATGTTTATAGATTCCATGAAAATAAACTAGAAATCCCTGATTCAAAAACCTATACTTTTAAATCCGAGGATAAAAATCTTTACAGACTGGCCCAAAAATGGCCGGGAATCGATTATCAAGACGTTTTAAAAGCTAATCCGGGCCTGGACCCGAACAGTCTTAGAGGAGGCGAAATAATAAATATCCCTGGAGCAGAGAAAAGACCGAGTTTGAAAGCCCTGTCCCGAAACGAAAGCGAATTGAAAAAACTGAAACAACTGAACCCGGCCATAAAAGATCCTGCTAAGGCCCTTCCCAAAAACTACTATCTCAGAACCAAAGAAAGACAAATAGCATCTAACTAAAATAAATAAAAACTATGGTGAACAAAAAAATCTTGGCCTTTTTTATGGGCATCCTGTTGGTCATTTTGGTGATAAGCGGGGTATCCTTAACTTTGAAGACCGACCCTGTCTACAA
>CAZNAQ010000086.1:0-3310 GCA_964571265.1 uncultured Gammaproteobacteria bacterium
ATTCGGCTATCTTGTTTAATGTAAATGGCAATAAAAACCTGGTCACAAGATAAACCCCTAATAAAAACAAGGAGCTTTTAATTATCAAGGACAAAAAGGACACCACAAGAGCGTCTCCAAGATAAAATGCGGGTAAAATTATCATTATCACCACAGCCACCATATCTTGGACCAAATTCAGGCCAATAGAGTATCTCCCATAAACACTTCCTATGTCACCTTTGTCCGACAATATTTTGGTAGCTATAATTGTACTGGAAAAAGTTATAGATATTGCTATAAACAAAGCGGACAAAACCGGGAGGCCAAATGAAAAAATGATCAAAAAACCCAAAGATGAAGTAAAAATTACTTGAGATAGACCGGAAACTATTGAGGGTTTGCCAATCTTTTTCAAATAGTCTACATTCAAGTTTAAGCCGACCAAAAACAAAAGCATTACCACCCCAAATTTTGCAAATATCTGAAAAAAATCATGATCCGGACTCACCAGGTTTAAAAATAAAGGACCACAAATAACCCCAGTAAAAAGATAGGAGATAATAAGATGTTGTTTTAAAAGATTGGCGATAAAGGCTATTCCGACAGCAATTCCCAAAATAATGCTTATGTCAAAAAAAATAGAGTCCATACAAAAAAGAAGGAAATTATTTAAATCAATTAACTATATGATATCACAAAAACAAGTATAAAACTATATCATGTTAATGTTTTTTTCCTATGGGCATTATATAAAAAGGGGTTTTGTTAGAATCTAGGTCCAGAATATCCATGACGTCACCTTCATCAAAAGCGCCAATAGGCACGGTTCCCAAGCCCAGGCTTTCTGCTTGTAAAAAAATATTTTGGGAGACATGGCCCACTTCAATATGAACATACTGCTCCCCTCGATCTCCATACCTATTTTTGGTAATAGAATAATCCCCGCTTATAACCAAATTCAGTGGAGCCTCGGCTACAAACATCTGACTCAGGGCAGACTCGGCCAATGGCCTGGAAAAATCACCTGTTCTAACTGGCTTTAAGCTATGTTTTTCAGGAAGGTATTTGTATACACCAGGGTCAAGACCTCGACAATTACTAACCACTACGTAAACATCCAGGGGATACAAGGCACCGGCTGAAGGAGCGGCACGCAGATTGTTGACTTCTTCGGTAATCCCCTGGGCAGACCAAAGAAGTTGAGACACCTCCTCCACCTCCAAGGCATCCTGACTAAAGCTCCTTTCGCTTCGTCTGTCTTTTATAAGCTCCTCTAAAGAATTGTCACTGGTCTTTTTGGGGTCTGGGAGATTAATGGTATCGGTCATGTTTTCATCTCGGGCACCTTGATCTCTCTGGTTGTTGAATAACTCGGATCTGAAAAAAGAGAACCAAGACGCTATAATTACAATTATAATAAAAAACAAGATCAAAAATATCTTTAAGTTTTTTTTAGACATAAAATTTTAATTATTTAAATTCTTTTTTAAATAGGAAGTTAAATAGTAGCGAAATATTCCAATGCCTCTTTTGTCATATTTTATATAAAAATAACCAGCTAAAGAGACTAAAAATGCCCCCAAAGCATCCATTATCAGGTCCCACATAGTGTCTACCAGGCCTGACTTTTGCATATTCAGTCCAAAAAAACTATCCATGGCAAACTCAAATATCTCCCAAAGAGCGCCCAAGGAAAGAGCAAAACAAAAAGAAAACAAGGCTACTATTCCAGGGTTGGATTTAAGGGGTCCGTTTTGATACAAAGAATAAATTATTAAAAATCCCACAAAACCCAGGGCAATACCTGAAGTAAAATGAAGCAAAGAATCCCACCACCAAAACCTAAAATAAAAATCCCTGATCTCTCCAAAGAAGAGAGAAGCGTAAATGAACAAGGTGGCAAAAAAAGTAAAACTGATAGGAATATGTATCTTTCTTTTTTTAATAAAGAAAATAGGAAGCCAAATAGAGACCATTGCCACCAAACTAATAAAAGCGGCCACCCAATTTCTCCAAAAAACACCCAAGGCAAAACTCAAAACAAAAATAAGCTGCATTATTATTGTAAAAACCACCTGAACTTTTTCATAGATCTTTTCCGCATCATTCCAATTAAACAATTCACAGACAGATATAACCAACTTATTTAACTTTTGCTTGAGCATCATAAAAATTAAATTGACTTAAAGTAAATATTATCTTTTTAAAGAAATACTTCGAAAAGAAAACAGTTCTTCCTCCTCTTCCTCGTCAAGGTTGCTCCAATTGACAAAATTATCAAAAAAATCTTGTTTTTTAGAATCTTCGGTTATCATCCTAACTTGACTGTTTTCGGACACAAATGGTTTGAAAGAATAAACTATTTCTTCCTCCTGTATATTAATCTCTAAAGCAAACCCCTCCTGGGTGGCTGAAGAAAAATATTGATCAAAAACGAAATTGCCCAAGGAATAAAAAATGGGTTTTTCATTGTATATTTCCATTCCCTGAATAACATGGGGGTGGTGGCCCACAACCATGTCCGCTCCATTGTCAATGAATAATTGACCGAATTTTCTTTGAATCCTGTTAAAATTATGCTCATACTCCACACCCCAGTGAATATTGACCACTACCAAATCAGAGGAGGAAGCGGCACTTTCTATCAAGCTGGCCATTTTGTCTTCGTCCGGGATACTATAGACCATACTAAAACCCAAAAAGGCCACCTCTATATCACCAAAATCAACTGTCTCCAGGCTACAATCTCCGGCCACCCCGTCTTCGCAACCTGAAAAATAAACCCCAATATCATTTAAATTCTCATTGGTCTCCTCAATTCCTCGATCGCCCTGGTCAGCTAAATGATTGTTGGCTATATTAAAGAAATTAAAATTATAATCATCAACAATACCGCTGACTATTTCAGGTGAAAAAGCAAAGTCATAAAGATGTTCCGGGGGATAATGTTGACCACCATGAGTCACAGCACCTTCCAAGTTAGCTCCTATAAGATCCCTGGAATCAAACACTCCTTGCTCTTTCATGGGACCGAAAATATAATCTAAACCCCTCTGATCTATTCTTTTGCCCACATAGCGATCAAGCATCATGTCTCCAAAAAATAGAAAATTCAAGTCAAGCGAACTCTTTTCGTCTTCTTGGATCACCTCTTCTTGTTGTTCTTCTTCATCTTTTTCATCAACATCGGATAAAGGCTCTGGACTTTCCGGTTCAGGTGCCTGAAGATCCTCTGTTTCAGGCACTCCTTCAGGAGGATCTTGAATTGTTTGTTTTAAAAATATTCCCAAAAAAAGAACAAAGATCAACAGAGCAAAAAAATAAATAA
>CAZNAQ010000087.1:0-3297 GCA_964571265.1 uncultured Gammaproteobacteria bacterium
CTCTATTATGTCAGCTTCCCTATATCCCCTATCAAGAAGAATTTTAACCAAATCATCCCAGGAATCTGGACTGAAACCGATTTGCCAATCCATTAAAGTATTCGAATTCAAACCGCGCTCCTTCAAATATTTTCTCCCAGGTTCGGCTACCGGAGATTCCATAAGGACCTTATGGTAGTAATTAACAGCTATCTGGGTGATATCCAGGAGTTTGTTCCTCTTTGAAGCCTGACCGGGATTTTGTTGCTTCAAACTAACCCCGGCCTTGGGGGCCAAGATCCTCAAAGCCTCCACAAAATTGACTCCTTCTATCTCCATAATAAAAGTTATCACATCCCCTCCTCTACCAGAACTGAAACAGTGCCAGATCTGTTTTTCCGGAGACACCATAAAAGACGGTGTCTTTTCTCTATTAAAAGGAGACAGAGCTGAAAAATTGGACCCCACCGGCTTTAGATTTACATACTCCCGGATAACCTCCACAATATCCAGTCTGGATTTTATTTCATCAGATATTTGCATAAAATGGAATTTAAGAATCACCTTGTCTCCCCAGGATCCTGGAAAACCAGGAACGCTTTTCTTTTTTAAGAGGAGTCTTCTTGTCCGATTCAAGGATTTTTTGTCGGTCAATAAAATTTCTTAGGTCATTTAACTCTTTTGCCACCCACTCTCCTTGGTGTTCAGACTTGTGTCTGGACCCGGAAAGAGAGGTGGACTGTTGCTGGTCCAAATGTAGGTCAAAGATAACCAGATCCCCCTCTTCCTTGATATACATATGAAACCTGGGATAAAAACCGTTTCCCAATCTCTTAACCATACTCTCAGAACCGCCTTGCTGATCACGAATAAAGCCGTAGCCAAAACTCCTTAAAAGTCTATAGGGATTATCAACCAATTTATCTCTGTTTATCTTAAGTTTCATGTTTCTTTCTTTGAATACTTATCCCGAGTCCAGTCCAGAGTCCTTTTTATGCCCATATCAAGGGAAATCTGGGGTTTAAAATCCAAAACATCAGCGGCCTTTTTATAGCTCAAACAACTTCTTTTCTGTTCACCAGGCTGCTCCGGTCCGTGTTCCAAGTCAAGCTTTTCCTGGTTCTCCTTTTCTATGGCCAGAGCCACTTCCAAGACACTGGTCTCCTGGGCCGAGCCGATATTGAGAACTCCTAAAAAATCACTCTGTTTTGACAAAAGAAAGGCCCTGACCAGATCGTCCACATACACAAAATCCCTGGTCTGCTTACCATCTCCGTTTATAACACATTGCTCTTTTTGAACCGCTTTGTCAATAAATATGGAGATGACTCCGGTCTCTCCTCCTTTATACTGACCAGGTCCGTAAATATTGGCCGGTCTTAAAACAATATAGTCAAGCCCATGGACCTGATGATAGTAATCAAGGTATTTCTCAAAAGTCAGTTTATGAATACCGTAAGGAGACATAGGGCGAGGCAATACTTCTTCGGTGGTGGGGATATCCGAAGTGTCCCCGTAAACAGCCCCGCCGGTGGAGGCAAACAAAAATTTCTTTACCTGATATTTTCTGGACAACTCCAGAACGTTCAAACCGCCGAAAATGTTTATATCCCAATCAAGTCCAGGGTCTTTGACTGAAGCTCGAACGTCTATTTGAGCGGCCAAATGAAAAACATAATCAAAACCCTCTTTCAAAAATACAGATTCGAGTTCTTGAGAACGAATATCCAAATTGTAGAATCCAGCTTTAGGATTCAAGTATTCTTTTTTACCCGAGGACAGGTTATCCACTACACTCACCTCACAGCCCTCTTCTAAAAGGGCATTGACCAGATTAGAGCCAATAAATCCGGCCCCTCCTGTTACCAAGCATTTGGTCATAAGGGTCTTTAGCTCATTTTTATTTGTTCATTATATCACGCACCGAGACAAAATACAAAAAAGCCCGACTTTGAAAAATAGGGCTTTTTTGTTATTTATTCAGAACTTTGCTTCAAAACAGGTCACAGATCCTCAAAAGCATCAAACTCCTCGGGTTCTTCTTCACCGCCTGACTCATAATCCCAGCAATGCTCCAAGCTCCTCAAAGTCTCATAAGCGTCTCCGGGATTTCCTAAGAAATATCTTTTTCCCTCATGGTCCAGATACCAAGCTTGATTATCATCCTCTACTTGAAGTAGGATCCTTCCCTTGTGTTCATCAATAAAATCCTGATCAGGCTCCAGTTTACCTTCTCCAACCGGATTATAACCAGCTACATATTCCTCTCTGTCATCAAAACCGTCATCGTCGGTATCAGCCTCATAGGGGTCGGTGGGCAAGGCGTATTCCATAACATCAGGCAGACCGTCGCCGTCACTGTCCTTTCCAGGGTATTGTACATCAGCCAAAGGAATCTGGTCCAATTTTTCAGTAGGAACCCCGGTACCGATCTGAACCAAAAGATTATAAACATAAGCATCAGTGGGATCAAGTTGATTGATGTTCAAATAACAGTCATCATATTCCTCTCTTATTTCTGCTTTGGCAGCCACCTCTTCTTGAAGTTCCTGGGTCAAATTCTGTAACTCTTGTTCCTTTTGGCTTAATTCAGCCTCGGTTTCCTGTAACTCCTGTTCTTGCTGACCCAGCTCCTCTTCAGCTTCAGCTACTCTCTCTTCCATAGTGGCCAACCTGGCCAGGTTCTCACTGTTGGCATTATAGATTTGGACGATCACAAGGATCATGCCCAAAAAAATAAAAAGGATCAAGGCATAAAAAAACCATCTTTGATATCTCCTGTAAGATATTTCCTTGCCTACTTGTTCCTGATGATTTATCTCGGCTCCACAAAAACCACATTCATTGGACTTGTCCGGAATTTGTTTTTTACATTGAGGACAGATCATAAAATAAAAATTATTTGTAAATATTAATTTAAATTATAACACAAATCCCGAACTCTGCCAAAATGCCTAGCGACCAGGAGAAATATCTATAGTGGTGGTTCCGGGCTCCATGGGCATTGCCGGAACGCTTCCAAGCTCCTCTATAAACCTATCCAGGTCACCTTCCAGGCTCGGATCAAGCTGAACCGCCCTTTGGGCGGTCTCTTGGGCCTTTTCGGATTTTCCCAATTGATAGTAAAGCTTGGCCTTTTTTATCCACACTTCAGGGTTGTGTCCCTCCACTCGGGACAACCTCTCGTACAGATCCATAACTGTATTCATCTCAACTTTTTCCACAAAGTAATTTATGGCGAACTTGATGACCGAGGGTTGGTAGAGTTGACTGATCCCGCCCATGTCCAGACACTTCTCCATTATCTCTGTTCCCTTT
>CAZNAQ010000088.1:0-3287 GCA_964571265.1 uncultured Gammaproteobacteria bacterium
GTCACGGTGGCCGCTCGGACCGAGGAGAACAGGTCCCTGGCGATAAGCTCCACCGCCTGATTATCGCTCGCCGGTTTCCATTGGAGGTGGTCGTCAGGATGGCACGCCCGGATTCTCTGGTACTCACCTCCCTCTCCGTCCGGAGAAAAGGCGACCAGCATGTTCTGGTAGGTGGCAATCACATTCGGTCGGAGGGGAAGGTCGTCGCTGTCCTCGTCTTCCGGGTCTTCCTTCTCGATCTCGAAGCCTTCAAGGTCCGGAACCGAGGTGAATCCCCCATCCTCATTATTCGGACCCCGCCAGACCTGGAGCTTGTCCCGCCCATTGGCAGCAAACACCCAATTTCCCCATTGGGCGAAGCTCCACCAATCCGCGTTATATCCACTCCCTACCTGAGTAGAAGTCTCGGAACCATCCTCCCAATAGAACAACCCATCGTCTGTCCCATAGAAGATGTATCCCTTGCCCTTCTCAGGGATGTAGACCTGCTTCATTCCCAGGACGGGGCGGGTACTTGCTCGGAACGAAATCTGACTGAATCCCTTGATGGGCCTCGGGCCATCTTCATGGAAGATAACATTAAGCCCATCCTTCCAGAGAGGAGTCTGCTCATCCGGAGTATCCAGATACACCCCGGAAGTAAGCTGCTCCCTCTCCAGCCTTACCAGTTCCCTACTCATCCGGGACCCTCCCTACATAGAAGGAAAACTCCAAATCAATTTCATGGTCAATGTAGGCAGGCAGCTTGGGCGCGAAGTTGACCCGAGCCAACATAGAGTCCTCGCCATCTTGATTCACCATGAAGACTCCCAATTCCCCGATATAGAAAGGCTCCCCAGGATCAACATGCTCATCATCCAGTTTAATCGTCACCTCCAGGAAGATTTCCTCCTCTGAATGACTAACATTCACGTTGTCCGAGGTATAAACCTTCTCTCCCCTGATGTCAGTATCGTCAATGCTCGTTTCCCGATTATTGTCTCCGAGCTTGAAGTAGTAGTCCTCCTTCTGCAAGACTCTGGCTAGATTCTGGTATCCCTGGGCTACAAACATTTCGCCAGCTCCTTCACCTCGAATCCGGGGCATCTCCGGTCATCCACATCCCGGTGGCCGACCACCTCCGCATTAGGGAAGAATGCCTTGAAGGCGATCAGTTCCCGAGTCAGGACCGCCATCTGGTAAGGGGTATAGTTGAAATCCCAGACTGCCTCCCCATTAAACTTCGACTGCCCTCCAGCCAAAGCAATCCCGACACTCCGGTCATTAAACCCGGCGGCATGAATCCCCGGTTCATCTAACGGCAGAATACTCTCGACCCGACCTCCGCGGTTAATCAGCCGGTGATACCCCACCTTGGACCAGCCATTCTCCTTGACGTGCCACCGCTCCAAATCCCCCACACTTACGTCCATGTGAGCAGGAGTGAATGTACCATGCACGATGATGTATTCCACGTCCATCAGAACCACCCTCCCGCGTAGTCGTCCTCAAGATTCTTCCAATAATCCGGGGCGGCGTACCTCTTGGGGACCCAATACCTGTCAATGTGGGCCTTTCTCTCCGGGTTGGGATTATCAGTCTTGCCCACTCCGTATGTATCTGCGGGGTCGGAACCTATGGCCTTGTCTCCTCTGTGATCCTGTGCGGTATATGGAGGAAACTGTCGAAGCCATTGCGGAATGATGTCCTGCCACCAGTCTACAGTCTCCACTCCGGTGAAGTCGGGGTCCTCCTCTATTTCCTCGTAAGGGAACATGTCCTCCTGCTCAGGAATCTCGTCAGGTCCTCCAAGTCCCGGCAAGAAGTCGTACCAATTATCCTCTTGCATTGCCTGCCGTGCTTCTTCCTTGATTTCTTCCTCCTGTTGAGGAGTCAGCCCCCACTCGTCCCTGGGCTTCCCTCGCTGGGCAGCAAATTCGTGCCACCAGGAGTCCTCATCCCGACGCATCTCCTCATGCGCCTCATCACTCAGAATGTGCTGAGGATGAGTAATCTCCTCGCTTGGAATATCCTCCAGTTGAGGATACTCACTCCTGTCAATAACCCTATTGAGAGCCGGAACAGTAGGGTCCCTTTTATCAGGCAGGAGCTTCGACGTTACCATGGGGAATTCGCTGGGATATTCCCCCGTATAATTCGCCTTGTTGGCTGATGGAGTAGGCATAGTGCCTCCTACCAGGTAATGACTTCTCTGGCGATCCGGGCACTCCAATACTGGCCGGGCCTACCTTTACGCCAGCCGAAGTGTCCGGTTGCCGGGATCGCGCCGTCCCGAGAAGTATCCACACCTCGAACCCCTGGGTCCTCCGGGCCGATACGTCCCATCCGGCCCCACTCATGCCAGAATGCCCCAACACTCAGGGAGACGACGAAATCCCGAGGATTATAGTAGACCGTCACGCCCCTCTTCTGCGGAAACTCGAAACCCGGTTCCAGGGCTGGCTGAATCAGGCTGATGTTCCGGGCCTGAAGCCCCTCCTCCATAGCGTAGGCAATCACAAGCCCGCCATTGGAGAATCCCAACACCCCGTCCTCGGGCTGCACCCTGTCCACCAGCTTCTTCGCCGCCTCCCGAGACTTCCTACGAGTCGTCAAAGGCCCGACCCACCCATAGGAGAAATTCGCAGGAGTAGCCCCACCTTCTTTAAGGTAGGGCCTGACAGAATCCCAAGCCTTCTTGCCATCGTCCAGATTAAAGGCGCCGTGGACCATCCATACTTTCATGGCTCACACTCCACTTCCGCACGGTGAGGGTAGGCTTCCTCATTAACCCGGTGCCGGATCGCATCACGGGCCGTCTTTGGGACATCCTCGCAGTATGTCTTCACCGCTTCGCCAATCCGCTCGGCATTCCGCTCGGCGCGCTCTTCCACTGTGGCGCAGCCAACAGCAAACACCAGAACCACACCCACCGCTGCAAAGAATTTCATTCCTCATCCTCCCCTGGTTCTCGCCGCTTGAACATAATATCCCGGCGAATTTCCCGTTGAGTCTGCTCGATGTCGTTCAGCCGTTCTTGCAGGTATTCTAGCCGATGTTCATAACTATTAACAGAAGCAGCAATCCGATCATCAACCCAAGCCAGAAACCACGCAGCCGCCACGAAGACTGTTGAAGTTCCGACGAGTAGGGACGTGAGAAATCCCAAGTCGATGTTCGTCTTCTGCCATCGCTTTTCTCCATGTATTCCTCGATCATCAACCATAGTCTCCGCACCCAGCACCGGCTACCTCTGCGGAGTGTAGCATTCATTTTACACCTCCGGAACTCCGCTGACAGCCAGCTTC
>CAZNAQ010000089.1:0-3253 GCA_964571265.1 uncultured Gammaproteobacteria bacterium
AACCCACATGCTCCTAAGGCATGCGTGTCTACCAATTCCACCACACCCGCAAAAAACCGAAAGGATCATAAAAATCCTTTAAATTTAATTTTATTCTCATATATCCGGAATGTCAACTTAACTCTCCGGTTAGGTTTAAAAAGAACAATGTTCTAGCCAATAAAAACCGCAAGAACGAATCGATATGATCAAAAAATAACCGACTGAAAACTTTTATCAAGCCTCTCAATCAGGAAAAGTTAAGTCTAAGAGGGAGATGAGAAAATCCCATCTCCCTCTCAAAAGACTTAAAGGAGCGATTTCTTGATCTCTTGCAGACCTTTTCTTAAAACACTTTCTTCTAGGCAATAGGCCAGGCGCACATGTCCAGGATAATCTCCGAAAACTTCCCCCGGGGCCACTGCCACCCCGGCCCGATCAAGCAGATACTCGGCTAAATCAAAGCTGTCCCGGATTGAGGAACTAAAAAAACTGGAAAGATCAGGAAAAACATAGAAAGCGCCTTCAGTTCGAGGATAAACAATTCCCAGCTCATCCAAAAAATCATAAACCATCTCTCTTTGTCTGGAAAAATCCTCTATCCTTTTATCGGTTCGCAAGGCCTCCAGAGCCGCTTCCTGAGATATCGAACAAAGGCTGCCGACCACTGTCTGGAAAAACTCCTTCATTCTGGCAATGTCTTTGCTCGGAGCTATTGCCCAACCGATCCGCCAACCAGACATAGCATAAGTCTTGGAGCAAGAATTGACTATTATAGCCTCGGGACA
The DNA here is from genome assembly GCA_964571265.1 of uncultured Gammaproteobacteria bacterium. Lineage (GTDB taxonomy): Bacteria > Patescibacteriota > Patescibacteriia > Patescibacteriales > JAGXOH01 > CAZNAQ01. The sequence goes on from CAZNAQ010000089.1 coordinate 768, forward strand.
GATCTCTCGGAAATCAAAGCTCAGATAGGAAAAGGCACTGTAACACTCATCAAAAACAATAGAAAAACCGTAATGACGGCTCAGCTCAACCACTTTCCTTAATTCGGATACAGAATAGATCACGCCGGTCGGATTATTCGGAGAATTAATGATCAAAAACTCGGGAATCCCGTTAAGATCTAAAGCCCTTTTAAGCGATTCCTCAGTCAAAAAAAAGTCATTGACAGAAGTATCGATATAGACCGGAACCCCTCTGAAATAGGAAACAATCTCCCTGAAAGAGGGGTAGTAAGGGGCCGGGATCATGACCCTGTCTCCCTGTTGCAAAAAAGTCCTGAAAACACCAGCCAGAATAAGTCTTCCGCCAGAGGATACCAACACATTGTCAGGATCAACACCGGAATACTTGGAAGCTATGAGCTGTCTTAACTCCGGGCTTCCGAAAGGGGAGGTATAGTGGGTCTTTTCTCCTTTAATCGCCTGAATTCCGGCTCTCTGTATATTCTCCGGGGTGGGAAGTTGGGGGTCACCGACATGCAATTTCACGATCTGTTTCTGTTTTTCTTGTTCCTGAATTTTTAAAAAGAACGAAGTAAGGGATTTGTCTTGTCTTGATTCTTTCATTTCTCCTCCTTTTTTATTTGATTTTCCAGGTCTTGCAGATTATCTCTCAGTTCTTGCCTAACTTGCTCAGTATAGGGATTGTAACGATTCATGTCAAAAAAAAGCTCCCAAGAATCATTATTGACGGTCTCATCAATGGCCATTAACCTCTCCAAACCCAAAGTGGTTAAACTCAGGCTTTTCAGGTCCATCTTGTTCAAAGCTCTTCCCAGATAATGGACCAAGGTCAAACTCTTAGCTATTTGCCGATCATGTTCTTCAGGGCTCATCTCCAAAAGAGATAGTTTGAATCCAGAGAAAAAATCCCTCACTTCCTCCAAGGAAGCGGAACTTATTCTCTGAGGAGAAAGCACTAATTGTAGGCCCTCCAGACCGTACTTGGCGCTATCAGGTCCGAACATGGGATGAGTTCCCAGGATCTCTACCGAATCCGGAAGATATTTCTGGAATATCTCTAGAGGATGACATTTAACTGAACAGACATCCATGACCAGAGTTTGGGGACTAAGAAACTCAACACTCTCTAAAACAGCCTCTTTTAAAGCGGATATGGGAACAGCGAAAACAACCCAATCCATATCCGAGAGTCCGGAGTGATCTATTTGCTTCAGCTCTGTTTTGAGCTCTCTTTTGTCAATCACGACCACTTCGCCATAATCCTTAAATATTCGACCCAGTAAAAGTCCGAACCTGCCGCAACCGATAATAGCTATTTTCTTTTTGATCTGTTTTTCCATAGTATTATTTTACAGCCACCACAAAACTGGTGAAATTAAATTTTAGATCCTGAACCCCTTCTTCCAATGTTTCCAGTTCATAGAGTTCGGCACATACCTGAGGGGCGATGACCGCTGAATCTCTGGACAACTTGCCCGAACCCAGATCCTTGGCAGCCTCGGCAGTATCCGAATACTCCAAAAGCTCCACCTCAGGCCATTTTCTCTTCAGATACATACGGCATTGACGAAGGGCCTGCTGATGGGAAACGATCTTTTTTATCTGAGAGGAATTGACTCCCGGACTCACCAACAAACAATGTTTGATATCTATTTCAAAGATCTTTTCGATCTGAAATACATAACGACTCATGGCCTGCACTGCTTCATAGACCAAACCGCCATTGGAATTCTCGATCGGAAAAATGGCTCTCTCAATATCTCCTTTGTCCAAGGCCTTTAAAGTGTTCTCGGCCGAGACCAAATACTTCAAGGCACCTTCCCAGTCGTTTTTGTCACAGTAATACAGGGCAGCTTCCTCGGAGAAACTACCCTTACTGCCGGAAACGCCGATGATTGTTCTTTTTTTATTTGTCATAAACAAGATATATTTTATTTTATAATCCTTAAAATAAATTGAAAAGAAAGGGAGGAAGAAAGGTCTTCCTCCCTTTTCCGGGCCAAGTTATCAAAAAAGATTTTTTTTCTAAATTTAGATGACTTGAACCCTTTTAACATCAACAAGGTTTTGCCAGTCCTCTCCCAGGTGGACGATCCTGTGCAATTTCTCCAATAAATCGGTCGGATCCTCGTCCTGGAAAACATTCCGGCCGATCGATAGACCCGCTCCTCCGGCGAGCAAAGAATCAGAAACGATCTCAAGTAATTGGTCTCTAGTGTCCATCTTCTCTCCTCCGGCGATCACCACCGGAACAGAACAAGAATTGACCACTTGAAAGAAACTCTCCTGGTCACCGGTATAATTGACCTTTACCAGGTCAGCTCCCAATTCTTCACCCAGGCGGGCACAGTGAGCCACCACCTTAGGATCATATTCATGCATATTTGGTCCACGACCATAAACCATGGCCAACACCGGCATACCCCAATTCTTAGCCGAAGAGGTTATCCGTCCCAAATCAGAAA
>CAZNAQ010000090.1:0-3218 GCA_964571265.1 uncultured Gammaproteobacteria bacterium
GGGGTCTTGGATGAGACCGGAGAATTAAAGGCAGTGGCCGGACTAATCCTTGTCTCCACACCTTTTAAAAAGAATTATTTTTATTGCCCCAGAGGTCCGGTAATAGACAAGGGAGTGGAGGATAAAAGGATTTATCTGGAGGAGTTGTTGAAAAAAATAGAAGCTTTGGCTGTATCTCAGGGGGTTATTTTTTTAAGATGCGAGCCTGGTTTTTATTTCCCCCCTAATTGGGATCGCAGGGTTAAGGACAGCTCTGAGATTCAACCGGCTCAAACCTTGATTTTGGATCTTTCTCTCCCCCAAGAAGAGCTCTTGAAACACATGCATCAAAAGACCAGGTACAACATCCGCTTGTCTCTAAAAAAAGGTGTTCGGGTCAGAGACGGGAAAGAGGAGGATTTTGAGAGTTTTTGGAGTTTGATGGAGAAGACCGGGAAAAGGGACAGTTTTAGAACTCACTCCAAGGAACATTACAAAAGGATCTTGGATCTGGACCAACAGTTTACAAAATTGAAAGTGGCTGAATACCAGGGACAGATATTAGCGGCGGGCATATTTTCTTTTTTCGGTTCTGTGGCCACTTATATGCATGGCGCTTCTTCTTACAAACATCGCAGATTAATGGCTCCTTATGCCCTGCAATGGGAGGTGATCAAAGAAGCTCAAGAGAGAGGCCATCTCTATTATGATCTTTACGGTATAAATGAAAAGAAGTGGCCTGGAGTGACCAGATTCAAGACCGGTTTTGGCGGAACCACTGTAAAATATCCCGGAACCAAGGATTTGGTTTTTAGAGGAAAATGGTATAATGTATATAAATTATTAAGACGTGTCAGGCTTTGGTATTCAAGGTTTAAATGATTTTATGGATAAAATATTGGTAAAAATAAAAAAGTTGATCCCCTCCCGGTTGTTTAAGGCTCTGCAACCTCCTTATCATTACTTTTTGAATTGGTTTTCTTGTATTATTTACGGAAGGCCCAGTGAGAAGATGATCGTTGTCGGGATTACTGGAACCACTGGCAAGACCACTAGCGTGTATTTGGTCGCTAAAGTTTTGGAAGAAGCCGGTTTTAAAGTTGGATATACATCTACTACCCTGCTCAATGACGGAGAAAAGGAGTGGCTCAACGATAAAAAGATGACCATGATCGGAAGGTTTTTCACTCAACGTATCCTTAAGAGGATGTACGATAACGGTTGCCAGTATGCCATAGTGGAGACCACCTCCGAAGGGATTAGGCAATTCCGCCACAGATTTATAAATTATGACCTTTTGATCTTTACTGGTCTTTATCCGGAACACATAGAGTCTCACGGAAGTTTTGAGAACTATAAGAAGGCCAAAGGAGAGCTGTTCGCTCATTTGAAGAGATGTAAGACCAAGTATGTGGATGAGGATAAAAGGGTTAAGAAAATTTCCTCAGAGATAAAAAAGATCGACCTTAGTCGTGTAAAAAAGACCATTATAGTCAATGGAGATAGTGAGCATGTTGATTATTTTCTGGATTTTTGGGCTGAGGAAAAAATGATCTATCAGAAGCATTTTGAGGAAGAACTCGAGGAAAATGGCACCAAATCAAGGTATGTGGAATATCAAAATGTTTGTTATAGAGACAAGGGATATGATTTTTCAGTGGAAGGAGAGATGATCAGACTGCCTATGCTTGGAGAATTCAATGTTGAAAATTCTATGAGCGCTGTTTGTGTTTGTATCTCTCAAGGGGTTTCCATGGCCACCATAAAGAGGGGCTTGGGAAAGATTCAAGGGATAGCCGGACGCTTGGAAAAGATAGACCTGGGTCAGGATTTTACGATCATTGTTGATTATGCTTTTGAGCCCGGAGCCATGGAAAAATTATATGCCACCACAGACTTGTTGCCCCACAACAGAATGATTCATGTGTTAGGTTCTGCCGGTGGCGGCAGAGATACCGCCCGCAGAGGGCAGCTTGGGAAAATGGCTGGTCAAAAAAGTGATGTGGTTATAGTGACCAACGAAGATCCTTATGACGAGGACCCGGGCCTGATCATTGAACAGGTGGCCAGCGGAGCTGAGTATGCCGGCAAAAAAGAGGGTAAGGACCTTCTAAAAATAGAGGACAGAAGAGAAGCTATAGCCAAAGCTTTGCAGTTGGCTCAAAAAGATGATATAATTCTTGTAACAGGTAAAGGAAGTGAACAGGCTATTTGCGTAAAAGGGGGAGAAAAGATCCCTTGGGATGATAGGCAAGTGATACGCGATGAGTTACAAAAGATTTAATTTTTTTAATGCATTCAGATCAGTTTAAACACAATTTTCAAAGAGGTTAATTCAAGGATCTCTGATTTTTTGTTTGTGGATAAGTTGTTAAAAAGAGATCTGTTTTGCTGATAATTTTTTTAAATCTTGTTTAAAGTAAGGTAAAAAACAAAGATAAGCAACCGGGGAGCAAAAAGAGCGCCCTTGGTTTGTTGACATATTCCTGATTTATTGTTAATATAAAAAATCATTTTTTATTGATAGTCAAAAACAAAAGGAAGCTTCAAGAAGACTGAAACAGGCTTAAAAAACTAAATTTTTTTAAGTGAATAAAAAGAAGTAGGTAAATAATCTTCATTAAAAAAGCTCAAGCCTTAATGAGAAGGTGTTGGGATTTTTTTGTTATTTTGGATTTTTCGCGCTTTAATTTGTTCTGGTTTGGAAATTTTTTTGTCTTTCCTTGATCTTTTGTGACCTTCCTTTTTTTGGTGAATTTATAATATAAATAATTGTTTTTAAAATTGTCTTAAAAATATGTCCAATAAAAAAGCCACTTCAACCGTTCAAAGTCCTAGAAAATTCTTTACCGAATCTCAAAAAGGAGTCCCCATGCCAGACCTGATAGAGGTTCAGAAGGATTCCTATGACTGGTTTATAAGAGAGGGTCTAACAGAACTCTTTGAAGAGGTCTCTCCTATTACCGACTTTATAGGCAGGGATCTGGAACTTTATTTTAAAGATTATTACTTGGATGAGCCCAAGTTCAATGAAAAAGAGAGCCGGGACAAAAACATTACCTACGAAGCTCCGTTAAGGGTAAAGGTAGAACTTCTTAACAAGAGACAGAAACAAAGATCAGAGCAGGAGGTCTTTTTGGGTGATTTTCCTTTGATGACCACCAACGGAACTTTTATTATCAACGGAATCGAGAGAGCTATTGTGTCCCAGCTCATCAGAAGCGCCGGAGTCATTTTTA
>CAZNAQ010000091.1:0-3164 GCA_964571265.1 uncultured Gammaproteobacteria bacterium
ACTGGTTTAGCCTTTCTTGGGCCTCCTTTATCATTTTATTTCGGTGTTTTATAAAATCCTCTAACCATTTTCTTTTTCTTGTCATTACCCATGTCTTGAATACGAACTCAGAAACGGTCGGAGGAATGTTCTGACCGGAGATAACATCCTCGAGAACAGTCTTGTTCAGTATTCTTGTTTTGAGGTGATTGTGCCACTGGGTGAATATCCCGGTATGGATAGCTCTGGAATTGATAACAGACACAAACTCCGACGCCCTGCTTCTGATCAGGGCAAGTTTTTTTCTTTGCACTAGCTGATTGTAATTGTGTCTAATATACGACCCTTCGTAGGTTGGTAACTTTTCCACCGCCTGGGGATTAATCACACCTTCACTCCAAAAAACAGGATTAATTGCATAATCCCTTATCTCCCCCAGATCGACATGCTTCATGTAAAAAGATTCAGTGATACTGTAAATCAAGTTCATAGCGTCATGCATTTTGATGGGACCTCTGAGCATGATGGCCATAATACCCTCCTTTTTTGTTTAAGTTTTTAATGTTCGGAAGGTTTTTATAGCATGTTAAGAGAAAGAAGTCAAACCGACTTAATTTAGATATTTGAGTTGTTAAAAAATGATCTTAAACAATAACCAGACCACAAAAGCGACAGCGCCCCAGAACCACCAGGTCTTCCAGTACTCATCCCCCTGTTTCATGACCTCCGGCAATCTCATTAAGGCCACAAAAGAACAAATGGCTAAAAACAGAGGATGGACAAGGATACACTGAGAAAGAAAAAGTTGAAAGAAATGTTAGGCATATTTATAAAAAACTAAATATTCTTTGTTTTTTGCCGGGCTCCTCAGTCATATGACTCAAATGAATACCCGTTGAAAAAATGTAGAATAATAAGATAACAATTACCGTCTACCTTGTAATACTCTCTGTGATAGGATTCTTTCTCCGGCTTCGCCTCTCCCCCGTAAATACGGACCCCTTTATTAAGCACACCTCTTTTTAAAAAAGGATCGATCTCGGACAACTCATGGTTTTCCAGGTGGTCGCAATTATCCGACGAGGACGGAATAACTTCAATGAATATCCCTTCCTGGCACACCTTTTTATTTGAAGAAAGGAGCTTATTCCGCAACTCATCTTTAATACTGTCCATAACACCGATAACCTCCTTTGTCTCTTCCGTATACTCACTGACACAAGGAGGTGTTAAGGAGTTGCTTTTATCCCCTATTCTTATCTGAAGAGAACTACTTCCTTCACAAATAAGACCGGTCTCCCTTTTCTGTTTCATTTGCAGATCAAAAAAATTTTTTGCTTTCACGAATTCTAAAAGCTCTTGATATTCATCTTCAGAAAGCTCTCCTTGATAACAACCAGGCCTCTCCTTTTCTTGAGAGAACCCAAGAGTATCATCGATCACTAAAAAACTACCGTCTTTAAACAAATAATTACCGCTCAACATCCCAAAATAAGAGGAAACAGAGCTTATAAACAATTGTTCGTTAAACACTCGGGAGTCATCCCCTAACACATCTTTAAACCAGATCACCGCAAAGATCAAGATCAAAAATATGGCTAAAATTAAAATGGTGACCCACGTTGTTCTTTTATTCATGTTTTATAGATTATTTTGTTAAAAAGGGGCTTGAATTCATTATAACATATAAAAAAACAAAAAAATCATCCTTAACATCAAAATTTACCGATCGACCGATTGTGAAAAGATATTTTAAAATTTATAACATCTTACACTAACGGTTTTATATGCCATAGATAAATTTTAGAGGTCACTTTCCTGATCTTTTTATCTTTGTCTGGGGGTTATGCGCACCAAAGATATATCTCGGCCTTCAACAGCGGCATAAATTGCTCCGTCATTTTGACCAACCACTACATCACGCACCCGCCAACCCTCTTCTTTCAGCAAGGGATCTAGCTCATCAAGCCCTTCTTCAGTTACCCTGAAATGAGCAAGGTATTGCTTGGCAAGACCGCCCACAAAAAGGTCTCCCTGCCACTCCAAAAACCCTTCCGCATCATAAAATGTCATTCCGGAAGGAGGAAACCCTCCGGTATTGCACTCCCAATAATGGATCGGATTCACAATGTCATCTCTCTCCCACGGGAAACCACCAATTGATTCGCCGGTAGCATATTCACAGCCAGTATGGGCTTCCGGCCAACCATAGTTACCACCGGCCTCTATAATGTTAATTTCATCACCATCGCGTTCTCCGTGTTCGCTTTGCCACAACTCTCCTGTCTCCGGGTTAATTGCCATACCCTGCGCATTTCTATGACCATATGAGTATATTTCATCAAGTACATCTTCTTCACCCACAAAAGGATTATCGTCGGGAATACCTCCGTCACGCAATAAACGTAAAGTAGTTCCAAGAGCATTGCCTGTGTCCTGCGATACATGATCATCAAAATTCTTATCACCTCTATCACCAATTGTTACAAACAAGTAATCTCCGTCTATAACCACCCTTGATCCATAATGACTGGTTCCGCCTTGAAAAGGGGTGGCAACATATAACACCTCTACATCTTTCAATGTTAAAAGTTCCATATCAAGAATTGCTCGTCCTAGGTGCGTAGCTGTACCCTCATTGCCGCCCGCTGAATAAGTAAAGTATATTTTCTTGTCCTCGCTAAATTCAGGAGAAACAGCAATATCAAGTAACCCTCCTTGACCCCTGTTGTTTACTTCCGGAACCCCATCTACCTCTAAAACCTCCAAAGTTTCAGTATCAACAACAAACAAACGTCCTGAGTTCTCTGTGGCCACGAGTTGTGAGGTACCTGGTATAAAGTCTATTCCCCAAACCTGACCCAACCTTTCCGCAACTATCTCAAGCACAGGATAAACTTCCCCGTTTTGCTGCCCGTTTATAGGCATCCCCTCCCTACTCAGATCATCCTCTTTTGTTGTATGCCACAAATAAGACAATCCGATAAACGCAACAAGTAGTATAATAAAAACACTTTTTAAAGTTCTTTTTGATTTGATTTTTGATCCTTTGTCCATATTTTTTATTTAATTTGTTTTTCATAATTCTACCATAAAACAAAAACCCAAGAAAGTTCTTGGGTTGTCAAGCTTGGCTCCCCGGATTACATTTTTCTCGAACTGTCTAATATATTTCGTAGTATCAA
>CAZNAQ010000092.1:0-3159 GCA_964571265.1 uncultured Gammaproteobacteria bacterium
TTGTTTTTTCATATGTCTATTTTTAAAAGTAGCAAAAATTTTTAAAAAACACAACCCCTGTTTTATTGAAACAGGGGTTTTTGAGGTTTTAAGAACCTCCCAGGACTCGAACATTTTCTTCTCCGAACAAACTTCTGGCTCCAGCCTGAAAGAGTGTTAAGCGCCGTTCCTGATGAGGATTAATCGGTTTTATGGGCTTTCCGTGAATAAATACCCCTTTATCAGAAAAGACCACCACCACCTTCTCTTCCGGACCGATTCGACCTAAAAGATCCTCGACATTTTCATAAAGTTGGATACTCATTTTTATTCCCTCCTTGTTTGAATGTGCAAAATAAAGAGCCCGCCTTCCTTTGAAGACGGGCCTTGTTTTCTCCTGTTTTATTTTTATATCAAGCCTTCAAAGGAAACACAAAATGATCATTAATAATAATGATCTCAATAATAATGTTAATAATGATTGTTATCGCCTTTGAAAGCTTCATATATACAAATTGATTAAAATCGGAACCGGGGAAGAAGTATCTTCCCCGTCTATGATGTTGTTATTTTTTCTGTTCATCCTTCTTGTCTTCATGGTTCTTTTTTTTGAGCTCCCGATCTTTTTCGATTTTCTTTTTCAAGGCCATTTCCTGGCGACATTTTTGAGAAAACTTCTCTACCTGATCCGCAATTCTATTGCTCTGCTCTAAATCCAACATCGTCATAAAACCTCCTCCTTTTTGAATTGAAATGGTGGGACGTTGAAAGATCAACGTCCCACATTAAATATCAATAGCTAAGAACAATCTGCCTATATACGGGGGGTAGTCCCGCCGACCTGATTACCAAGGGGATAGTCGGGTCCGGTCTGCGGCACCACAGTTCTTCTGGGTTTGAAGAAAAGCGATTTTAAGGAAACAAGCTCCTCCACCACAGAGGTAAGACCCTCCCCTAAAGCTAATGATATCGAACAAATTGGAAAGAACGTCTCTTAATAAAAAAGGCCACTCCTTTTTTGGGAGTGGCTTTTGATCTTTTATGTAAATCTGTGTTTACTATGTATTTGATCTTAAACCACACCCAAAAATAATGACCACCAAAATGCTCACAATTGTCACCACTGTCTGTTGTAAACCTCTAACTAAAGGCATGGTTTAATTAATTTAATATTAGCTTAAATAAATAATAGCACTTTAATAGACATTGTCAATATCTATATTTTTAGCTAATATTAAACAAATAAATACAAAAATTATTCAGATATTGCTATTTTTCCACAAATTTACTCTCTTTCATCATCGGCATAAATAACTTCCAGGTCCACCCTTTCCCATTCAAAAAGTTCTTTTTCATCAAAAAATCTCTTAATCTCTTTTTCAGCATTCTCAATACTATCAGAGGCATGAACTATGTTGGCCTGAACACTCATAGAAAGATCCCCTCTAATGGTCCCTGCATCAGCCCTTCTTCCCAAGGTCTCTCCAGTGATCAGTCTTACACTCTCGACCGCCTCCAAGCCTTCTAGAACCATGGCTATTACCGGCCATTTTTTCATAAACTCGGCTATCCTGGGAAAAAAGGGCTTATCAACCAGATGCTGATAATGCTCCTGCAGGATCTCATCGGTCAACCGCATCATTTTCATACCCACGATCTTTAACCCCTTTCTTTCAAAACGAGTTATTATATCGCCCACTAAACTGCGATTCAAGGCATCGGGTTTTACCAAAATCAAAGTCTTTTCTTCTCTTGGTTTTTTGATACTCTCCATAGATTTAAAAAAATAATAAGTAAAATTATTAACAAGCTTCACTTATTATCCGAATTATTATTCTTATTGTATAAATATATTTTAAAGGAATGATGCTAAAATTCAAGGCTGTCTTTTTCTGTGACCAACTCCAAATGATTCCCTTTATCAATAACTGTTACAGTGCCATGCTTGTCATTTCTCAAGACCAGAGAATCCAAGCGCTCCAAATTTCTGATAGTCCTCAAACTGGGATGCCCGAAACTATTATTCTCACCCACCTGTATCACTGCCAGGTCCGGAGACACTTGTTTCAAAAACTCCGGGTCACTTGAAGTATTAGAGCCGTGATGAGCTACTTTCAGAACATCGCTTTCCAGGTCGATATCCCTGGATAATACATCTTTCTCGGCCTCTTCCTCAATGTCGCCGGTAAACAAGAAAGAAGATGTGTCACACTCCAACTTGTTCACTATAGATATATCATTCAGGTTGGAATAGGAATCATCCTCGATTCTGGGGTGAAGAAATTCAAGATCACAAGCGGAAGAAACATCAATCTTTAAAGGGGCTGTGACCTGAATCATAGGAACCTCCTCTATTGCCACTCTCTGGAGAAAATTCTTAAAAGCTGGAGAGTCTTCCTCTGTCGGAGGAAGAAAGAGTTTCCCCACCTCAAAACGCTTGATCACGCTGTTTAGACCAAAAAAATGGTCATAGTGGGGATGGGTTAAAATGACCGCATCCAGATTCCTTTCTCCAAAATCGAGTTGTTCACTCAAACGTTTCATCACCCGCTTATCAGGACCTCCGTCTATTAAGATATTACTACCATTCTCAGCCTGTATTAAAATGGAGTCACCTTGACCCACATCCAGAAAACTGACCTTTAGATGATCCTCTGGCTCAGAAACAAGGATCTCCGCGGCTAAGGCCAAAACTAGGATCAAAAAAATTAGACTTAAAACAAATCTCTTAGACATAAAATAAAAGCCCTGTAAGCGGGCCTTTATTTTTAACTTATTTTTGGGAATTCTCGCTTAACATTTGATTCAACTTCTGGTGTAAACGAGATTTCTTTCTGTTTCCGGTGTTTTTTTTGATAACACCTTTTTGAACAGCTTTATCCAGAGTTTTTAAGGTCTGAGGAACCAATTCTTCGGCCTTGGCCTTATCTTTTCCTTTTATCGCTTTTTGGCTTTTCTTGATCAATTCTTTGAATCTTCTTTTTATGGCTCGATTGTATTGATTCCTTCTTTCATCCTTTCGCAACTCTTTTTTGGCTGATTTGGTATTTGGCATAAAACTGAATTACTTTTTTTAATAATTAATGGGAAACATTAACATGTTTACCGATTTTTGTCCAGAATAAGTCGGAGCGGTGGGATTCGAACCCACGATCTCATGCTCCCAAAGCATGCGCCTTA
>CAZNAQ010000093.1:0-3137 GCA_964571265.1 uncultured Gammaproteobacteria bacterium
CCATAAAGAAATGTATTTCCTCTCTTTTTACCAATAGAGCTATCTCCTACAGAGAGGACAAGGAATTTGACCACTTCAACATCGCCCTGTCGGTGGGAGTTCAAAAAATGATCCGCTCTGACCTGGCCTCAAGCGGAGTAATGTTCAGTTTAGACACCGAATCCGGTTTTGAGAATGTGGTGCTGATAAACTCGATCTATGGACTGGGAGAGAATATCGTTCAGGGAAAGGTCAATCCGGACGAATTCTGGGTCTTTAAACCCACCGGAGCCATCATATCCAGATCCATCGGGGCCAAATCCCTGAGAATGGTCTACAGTAAGAGCGCCAACAATCCGGTCAAGGACGTTAAGGTGAATAAAAAAGATCAAAAAGAACAATCTATCACTGACAAACAAGTAAAACAATTAGCCGAATGGGCCATAATGATAGAAAAACACTACAAAACACCCATGGACATGGAATGGGCCTTGGACGGAAAAGAGAATAAACTATATATCGTCCAAGCCAGGCCGGAAACAGTGAACAGTGTCAAGGACAAAAATGTTATCAAAAGATATGAATTGGAAGAAGCCGGAGAGGTGATAACTACCGGACAAAGCGTCGGAGACAGGATAGGTAATGGCTCGGCTAGAAAAATAATGAACGTGGCTGACATCAAAAAATTCGAAGAAGGGGAAGTTTTGGTAACAAGCATGACTGATCCTGACTGGGAACCGATCATGAAGATAGCTTCTGCTATCGTGACCGACAAAGGAGGAAGAACTTGTCATGCGGCCATAGTTTCCAGAGAACTGGGAATTCCCTGTGTGGTCGGCACCGGTGACGCCTCAGAAAAAATCAAGACCAAAGACAAGGTCACAATAGACGCTTCCCAAGGAGAAACCGGATACATATATGAAGGTGATCTGTCATTTAAAGTACACGAAACTGACATTAAAGACTTAAAGCGACCCAAGACAAAAATGATGATGAATGTCGGTTCCCCAGATCTGGCTTTCCCCTCTTCTTTCGTGCCCAATGACGGAATCGGTCTGGCCAGACTGGAATTCATAATCAATAATCATATCAAGGTCCATCCCTTAGCCCTACTTGATTACCGAAAACTAAAGGACAAAGAGCTAAACAAAAAAATCGACGAGATAACCGGGGAATTCAAGGATACCAGAGAGTTCTTCATCCAAAAACTATCAGAAGGAGTAGCCACAATCGCCGCCTCGGTCTATCCCAAGGATTGCATTGTCAGATTGTCAGACTTTAAAACAAATGAATACGCCAATCTGATCGGGGGCACGGACTACGAACCAGAAGAATCCAACCCCATGATCGGCTGGAGAGGGGCGAACAGGTATTATTCAGAGGAATTTTTGCCTGCCTTTGAGATGGAGTGCGAGGCCTTGAGACGAGTCCGTGATGACATGGGATTAAACAACCTCAAAATCATGGTACCTTTCTGTCGAACCATAGAGGAAGGCAAGGAAGTGAAAAAGATCATGGCCAAAAACGGTCTTAAGCAGGGCAAGAACAATTTAGAAATCTATGTCATGGCCGAGATTCCCACCAACATTTTGCTGGCCGAAGAGTTTGCCAAGGAATTTGACGGTTTTTCCATAGGATCCAATGACCTGACCCAGCTAACCCTGGGAATTGATAGGGATTCCGGAGACATGCTTCATATCCTGGGTAGATCCAATGAAAAAAATGATTCAGTCAAAATGCTTATCAAGAACTTGATCGAAACCGCCAAAAAACACAAGACCAAGGTGGGTATCTGCGGACAGGCTCCCAGCGACTTCCCGGAATTCAATGAATTCTTGGTGGAATGCGGAATAGACAGTATCTCCTTGATCCCGGCCACAGTGGTCAAAACCACCCAGGTGGTCAACAAGGCCGAGGCCAAAAAGAAAAAATAGAAAAACAATACATCCAAAAAAACTCGCCACAGGGCGAGTTTTTTTGTATCTTTAAAAATTCTTAATCAGGGTTTTTTAAAAATCATCAAAAGCTTGTTTTTCCAGAGATGTCCAGAATTATCCTAGTCTGCTTTTGTTCATTTTCAGGCAGATTTTCCAGCCATTTTTCCTCTTCTTCCTGAATAAAACTCTCAATCTCTCTGTCCAAGACCTCTTGACCCTCTGTTTCCAAATACCTGAGAAATTCCTGGATCTTTTCTTCCTCTATCTCATAAGCTCCTTTATAGAGGTAATTGATGACCTTTTTGTAAACCTCGGGTTCTTTTTGATATTTTTCCAAAAGGACCTTGATCCTATCCCGGGCCTTCTTTTGAAAAGACCTTTTGTCAGCTATCTCCACCCACATATCATTAAAGACCTTTAGGGGGTGTTTACTGGAAAAAAGGATTTGGCTAAGCTCTTCATCCTTCATAACTTCTCTCATGGCGGACAAGGCCTCGGAAAAAGAAGCTGTAGCTGTATCTATTTTTGGCTCAAGATTGTACTCATTTTTGAGTTCCTTGATCTCTTGGTCCTTAAAATCCTTTTCTATTTGAGACATCTTTGCCTCGGCCTCTTCCTTGTCCTCCAATAAAGCGGCCAATTCATCCCCTCCGTACCTCACCCCGGAAATACCCAAATTACGAAAAGAAGAACCAGCATTCTGCAATAATTTGTCACCCTTGCTATGACCCAACTTATTGACCAAGTTAAGATAAGACACATCGGCTATAAGGACAGCCGGTTCTCCCTTTTCAGAGAAATCCGGACGTTCTTGAGAAAATTTTTCCAACCACTCCTCTGGCGCAGGGTCACCCGAAATATTCAAGATCTCTTTAACCTTGGAATTCAGACCCTTAAACAACTGCTCTCTTCGTTCCAGTCCAGTAAGAGTATCAACCCTGGCCTCTCTCTCTTCGGCTAGGGCCTTTTCAGATCTTTGATTGGAATCCTCTAATTCTCTGGCCTCTTCCAGTTTATCCTCTATCCAAGCCTGTTTTTTCTGGGCATACTTGTCCTGACTCAGGTCTTCTTTCAAATCCCCGAATTTCTCCTCAAACTCAAGTTCCAAGTCCTTTTTTAAAAGATCCTCTTGTTTTTTTTGATAGTCCTCTGATCCGAGGTCGAATTTTTCAAAATTGGAATCCATAAATATAAAACTTATGCTTATATTCTAACTCCTAA
>CAZNAQ010000094.1:0-3131 GCA_964571265.1 uncultured Gammaproteobacteria bacterium
AAGATCAAGAGAATATTTATGTCTTCACTTTGACCTCACCCTCGGATGATCTTGAGGACTCTTATCAAAACATCTTGCAAATGATGGTCAATTCCTTTACACTTCTATAATCCCTGTTTGGGGTGTTAAATCAAATATCATGGTGGAGATAAACAATAAAGCCGGATATGAACTGGATATAGATTCGGTCAGGATTGTCGTTGAAAAGGTTTTAAAGCATTTCAACAGAGAGGAGTTTAATGTTTCCTTGGCTTTGGTCGACGATTCTGAGATTCAGGAGCTGAATAAGACCTATAGAGGTAAAGACGAAAGCACTGATGTGCTTTCCTTTCCGGCTGAAACAGAGGAATTAAAGGATTATTTTTTAGGCGAGATTGTCATAAATTATCAGCAAACCAAGAGGCAGGCCAAGGATTTTGATAACAGCCCCAAGCAAGAGTTTGTCTTTATTCTGGTGCACGGATTACTCCACCTTTTGGGTTATGAGGATGAGAGTCGCGAGGACAGGGAAAAAATGATAAAAACAGGAGAGGATCTTATAAAAGAGTTAAGTATTTCCATTTAGCTTATGAAGAGGTTGTTTAAAAGTTTTATTTACGCCTTTCGTGGTTTTACCAAAACCTGGAGAGAAGAACAGAATCTTAGATTGCAATCCCTGTTCGCTCTTTTGGTGATTGTTCTGGGCATTTATCTGGGATTAGAGCGCTTGGAATGGGTGGCCGTGGTTTTAGCCATTTCCCTGGTTTTGTTGATGGAGCTTGTTAACAGTGCGGTGGAAAGGATCACTGATGTTTTAAAACCCAGGATAAACGGTTATGTCAAGGAAATAAAGGACATAATGGCCGGAGCGGTCATGTTCTCCTCTGTAGTGGCTGTTGTCATTGGTATTTTGGTGTTTTTACCTTATTTTTTATAAATCTATTGATTTTTTAAATTATTTTTGTTAGTTTGTATATAATAAGCTTTAATAATTTAATTCTTAAGAAAAGAACTATGCTTAATTGGTTAAAAAATTTTTTCGGTGGCGGTAATACCAGCGAAGAATCTCAAGGCTCAGAAGAGCAATATACTCAAGAGCAGGAACAAGGAACAGAGCAGAATCAAGAACAAAGCTATGAAGAAGATGTTTCTCAAGTAGAAGAGACCGGATCACTCCCGGAACAAGAAGAGGTCGATACCGGAGACCTGGGAGAAGAAGGTATCACAGTAGAAGAAGATGAGACTGGCTCCCAGGAGGACGATCAATCTTTTGGATCAAGTGAAGAGGACTCAGAGAGCTTAAAGGAAGAGATCCAAGGAAACTTGCAGGACCAAGAAGAAGATGATGATCAAACCCAAGTATAAAATATTTTTTTACAACAGCCAGTTTTTTTGAAAGCTGGCTGTTTTTATATACTTATGAAATTTATAGACACTCACGCCCATATCAATTTTAAAAGTTTTCAGGATGATGGTGATGAGGTTATCACCAGGGCTTTGTCTGAAAAGACCGGCATGATCCTGGTCGGGGCTGAATATAAGACCTCCAAAAGAGCTCTAGAGTATGCCAATAGATACGAGGGTGGGGTTTATGCTTCTGTGGGACTTCACCCTCTTCACTTGGAAAAAATAGTGGCTGATGAAGGAGATGAAGGTGGTTTTGAGACCAGAGGAGAGGTTTTTAGTAGGGATAATTATGAAAAATTATCCAATTTTGAGAAGGTGGTGGCTATTGGAGAGATAGGCCTGGACTATTACCACATTAAACTCTCGGCAGACATAGAAAGAATCAAACAGAAACAAAAACAGGTTTTTTACGAACAACTTCTCTTGGCCAGAGAACTGGACCTCCCGGTAATAATCCATTGTCGTATCGCTCATATCGATCTTTTAGCCCTGCTAAAGAAGTTTAAGGAAAAAAACCGGGACCTGGTGCCCAAGGACAGACCCTGGGGAGTGGTCCATTGTTTTTCCGGCGACGAGGATCTGGCTTGGGAATATTTTAATTTAGGACTTATGATCTCTTTTACTGGCTTGATCACTTTCAGCAAGCAGTGGGATGATCTTATAAGAAAGATGCCTTCGGACAAGTTTATGATAGAAACTGATTGCCCTTTTATGACCCCTGAACCTTACAGAGGGCATCGCAACGAACCTGTTCTGGTTAAGCATGTGGCTGAGCGAGTGGCTGAAATAAGAAAGACTGATCTTGAAAAAATAGCTGAGATCTCTACCAATAATGCCAGACATTTTTTTGAGATTTAGTTAGCTTGACTTTTTGGGTCTGTTGTCTAAAATATTTAGTAAAGTCAGTTAAATAAATCTGTATACACAATTTTTAAAAGGAGGACCCCTTAATTTATTTTTATTTTAAGGGTTTGTTTCTTGTTATTTATTTTTTATATGGAAAATGACAAATCTCAGCAGGAAGAAGGCAAGGAACTGGAGGGGAAGCATGGTGGTAAAAAAGATATAATTAAAGCTTGGTGGCAACCGGCTTTTATAATTTTTGCCAAGATGTCCGCCTGGATAGTTTTTCCGGTGGTGGCAGGGGCTTTCTTGGGCCAGTATTTGGATAGAAGATGGGATTCTGAGCCTTGGGCTTTTCTTGTCATAGTCGGATTTGCCTTTTTAGTTTCAGTCTTTGGTTTGGTTGCCACGGCCCAGAAGGAGATCAAGAAAATGGACAGAGATAAAGAAAAAGACTAGTACTAATTTTAAAATATGAGTAGTAATCCGGAGAAAGAGAACAATACTCACGGCGAGATCGCTCATGAACATAATTTGTATGCCGGGCCGGTGGCCGAGATCGGAGGGTTTACCATCACCAATTCCCTGTTGAATTCCTGGTTAGTGGTCTTGGTGGTAATAATCCTGGCCATATTCGTCAGTCGGAATATAAAAGAGGTGCCTGGAAAGATTCAGGGTGGCATAGAAATGATCATGGAGAAATTCTTGGCTTTGTTTGATTTTTTGACTGGATCCAGGGCTCAGTCGATCAAGTTTTTTCCTATAACCTTCTCCTTCTTTGTTTTTATTCTTCTAAACAATTGGATGGGCCTCCTGCCCATAGTCGGCTCTATCGGACAAGTGGTCATGGAAGGAGGTCAAAAGGTGTTTGTTCCCTATTTTAGAGGAGCTACCGCAGACCT
>CAZNAQ010000095.1:0-3090 GCA_964571265.1 uncultured Gammaproteobacteria bacterium
GGGGCGAATTTTTCGACCCGGGTTATCAGAAAACTCTTTAAAAGTGTTTTTTTTATTTAAAACAACTTTTTTTGTTTTAATTAAATGCTTTTAAGGATTTTTCTTTATTTTTTGGATTTGATTTAGGTATCCCTCAACATTTTTATGGCTAACAACCCGATCACTGAGTGTAAAAAGGTGGAAGAACAAGGCAAAAATATCATAGAAGAAGCCAAACAGGAGGCGGATTCAATGATAGCTGAGGCCCATCGTCGAGGCCGGGAAGCTTTGAACGGAGTTGAAGAAAAGGCTCAACTTGAAATTGAGTCTATTTGGGCTGAGTCCAAAAAGAAAGTGTCTGAAATAAAGGAGCAAGGCAAAGAGGATCTACAGACCAGGATAGAGAGCCTGGATAAAATTGATGACAAAAAAATTCAAGAAGCGGTGGACCTGGTTATCAAAAAGATAGTATAAAGGATTTTTTATGGCCATAGCTAAAATGAGTAAAATAAACATTGTTGCCAGTCTGGATGAAAAAGAAGGGATCATGGAGGCTGTTCAGGATGTGGGCTTGTTGCAAGTTGAAGAGACTCCAGGAGATGAGACTCTGGAGAGGTTGGATATTGAGGAAAAATTGAATGATGTTGAGTACAAATTGGCTGGAATCAGATTTTGCCTGAATTTTTTGGCTGATTATGATACCAAAAAAAAGAGTTTGGCTGAAAGATTCAATTTGAAAAAGATAGAATTGACCGAACAAGAAATGGAAGAAAAGGTCAAAAATTTTAACTTTAAATTCTTCAAAGAGGTTCAGGAGGTTCAGAGAAAGATAAACCAGGCGCACAATATTATTGAGAGGACAAAGGAGGAAATAAAGGTCCTGACTCCCTGGAAGGATCTCAATTTTATACCCTCTTCCTATAATTTGCCAGACAAACTTGATTTTAAATTACTATCCTTGCCCCACTCCGTCTTGGAAGATCTAAAGCTGCGTTTAAAGGAAAACACTTCTTTATTCGAATTGAAGGTGGTTCAGGAAGGTAAAAAGGAACTTAAAGTCTCCTTGGTCTATCATGTTGATTCCAGGAGTATGATCGCCGAGGTCTTGGATGACTTGAATATCAAAACCGAAGAGGTCCCTGAAATATATTCCTCTGTCCCCAAATACATCAATAGCTTGAAAAAAAAGATACAAGAACAAGAAAAGGTTTTAGAGGATCAGAAAAAAAGAGCGGAAGAGTTGTGCTCCGGAATCAAGGATCTAAAAATAATCTTTGATTACCTGAGTTGGCAAAGGGATCGTCTGTCTGCCTTGCAAAAAACAGTAAGAGGTTGGAAGTTTTTTTCCTTACTTGCCTGGATCGAGGAGGACAAGGTAGAAGAACTGGAAAAAAAACTTTCTCGGACCACCAAAAAATTTTTTATAGAAAAAGTGGAAGCAGAAGAAGGAGAGAAGCCTCCGGTTGTTTTTAAGAATTCTTGGCTTTCTAGGCCTTTTGAATTCATAACCGGGATCTATGGCTCGCCCAAGGACGGCAGTCCTGATCCCACACCTTTTTTAGCCCCCTTTTTTATAGTTTTTTTTGGTCTTTGCCTGACTGATGCCGGTTACGGCATTATTCTGGCCCTTTTAGCCTTTTTGGGAATAAAGGTCATAAAACCGGAAAGAGAGGCCAAAAAGATGTTTTTGGTTTTGCTGTATGGTGGTTTGGCCACCTTTTTTGCCGGTGCCTTGGTAGGTGGTTGGTTCGGGATCGCCATCAACGACCTTAGTGACGGTTGGCTCAAGAGTTTCTTGCTCGGCTTGAAACTCATTGATCCGGTGGAGAATCCGATAAGTATGCTTCTCTTTTCTTTGGCTTTAGGGGTGGTGCAGATCTTTACCGGGATCATGATAAGTATGTGGTGGAAACTTAAACACCATGATACAAGATCCGCTTTATTGGATGATGCTATGTGGTTGTATTTTTTGACCGCGATCCTTGTTTGGGGAGCGCACAGTTTCGGAATGATAGACTTGGCCTTGTCCAAATATCTGGTTTGGATCGGGATTGCCGGAATCATTGTCACCCAAGGTAGAAAGGCCGATAACCCGGCCCTGAAGCTGGTTACCGGAGTGCTTGGTCTATACGGAGTAGTCGGTTATTTGTCAGATGTTTTGTCTTACTCCCGTTTATTGGCCCTGGGTTTGGCCACTAGCATTATCGCTATGGTAGTCAACTTGATAGCCTCTTTAACAGTTGATATGATCCCTTATCTGGGATATGTGATAGCCCTGTTTATCTTGATCGGAGGCCATGTTTTCAATATCGCTATTAACGCCTTGGGGTCTTTTATCCACTCCTCTCGTCTGCAGTTTGTGGAGTTCTTTCCCAAGTTCATGGAGAGTGGAGGTGTCAGTTTAAGTCCGGTGAAAAGGGAGAATAAATATACCAAAATTATTTAAAAATAATAAAAAAATGTTGTTTTTTCAAGAAAAAACGACTTTAACAAAAAAATTATGGAATTAGGAATCGCTTTAGCTATTCTAGGTGCGGCTTTAGCGGCCGGATTGGCGGGTGCTGGCTCTGCTTTGGGTGTCGGTATCTCCGGTCAAGCCGCTTCAGGAGTTATTTCTGAAGAGCCGGACAAATTTGGTCAAGCCTTGTTGTTACAGGCTTTGCCAGGAACACAAGGTATTTATGGTTTTTTGGCCGCTGTTATGACCCTGCAAGCAGTGGGTCTTTTAGGAGGGGGACTGGCCAATATTTCCGTAGCTGTTGGCGCGCAAATCGCTTTTGCTTGTTTGCCTATCGCTGTAACCGGTTTGGTTTCGGGTTGGATGCAGGGAAAAGTCTCTTTGGCAGGTATGGGAGTGGCTGCCAAACAACCCAAGGCTGTGGGTAAGGCCATTGTTTTGTCAGCCATGGTAGAAACTTACGCCGTTATCGGTCTGCTTACCACAATTCTTTTATTGAACGGAATCGAGATCGGTTAAGATTATTTATTATTATAAATCAATATGGCATTCAGTGATATTAAAAAAGCGATCTTGGATGAGGCCCAGAAAACAGCTGAGGACTACAAGGAGTTTGGCTTAAAGGAAGCTAGGAAGGTCAGTGACACGTGGGA
>CAZNAQ010000096.1:0-3084 GCA_964571265.1 uncultured Gammaproteobacteria bacterium
GAAATAGCTGTTGCTTCGACCAAGGCTTTTACTTCTCAACTGGCAGTTTTGGCCCTTTTGACAGTTTATCTGGGCAGAATGAGGAGTATGTCTTTTTCAATGGGCCAAAGGATCACCAAGGAAATAAATCTTTTGCCAGAAAAAATCCGGGAGACCATGAATCTGGATAAAGAGATCAGGGCTATAGCCCAAGAATATTATCAGGTTTCCAATTTTGCCTTCCTGGGAAGAAAGTATAATTATCCTGTAGCCTTGGAAGGAGCTCTGAAACTAAAAGAGATCTCCTACATTCATGCCGAAGGTTTTGCCGGTGGCGAGATCAAGCACGGTTCCTTGGCCCTGATCGACAAGAATTTCCCTTCCTTTTATATAATTCCCCAGGATAGTGTTTATGAGAAGAATCTGAGTAATATCCAAGAGATAAAGGCCAGAGGAGGTCCTGTTATAGCTGTAGCTACTCAGGGAGATGAGGAGGTGAAGAAAATAGTTGATAAGGTGATATATATTCCCAAAACCCTGGAGATGTTGACTCCTATTGTTTCGGTTATACCTTTACAGCTCTTTGCTTATCACATGGCCATCCTGAATAAGGCTGATGTGGACAAACCCAGGAACTTGGCCAAATCAGTAACTGTGGAATAATTTCTATGACCAAGAAAATAGTGACAATCGGCGGAGGTAGTGGTCAATACATCCTTCTTTCCGGACTCAGGGATGTACCTGATTTTGATATCAGCGCCGTAGTTTCTATGGTAGACAGTGGTGGAAGTACCGGAAGACTCAGGGATGAGCTTGGGGTTTTGCCTCCGGGTGATATTCTTAAATGCGTTCTAGCTCTTTCTCCTTTTCGGGAGTCGGCTCGAGAGATCCTCCAAAAAAGATTCAAAAACAATAACAAGCTTGCCGAGCACAGTGTCGGGAATATGCTTTTGACCATGCTTTCCCAGTACTGTAACGATTTTTCCGAGGGGGTGAGGGCCTTGGGTGATGTTCTCGAGGTCAGAGGTCGAGTTTTTCCGGTTACCACTGACAAGGCAACTTTGGTGGCTGAGTTAACCGACGGTTCTTGGTTGTTCGGGGAATCAGCTATTGATCTTCCCAGAGGAGATCAGAGGGAAAAAATAAAAAGGACCTTCTTAGTCCCTCATCATAATGAATCTATAAAGGTCTATCCCCAGGTTCTAGAGGTTATAAAAGAGGCTGATTATATAATTTTTGGGCCTGGTGACCTTTACACCAGCATTATTCCCAATCTTTTGGTAGAAGGAGTAAAGGAAGAGTTGGGCAGGACCAGGGCAAAGTTGGTCTATGTAGCCAATATTATGACCAAATTTGGAGAGACAGAGGATTTTACCGCCCTTGATCTGATAGTCAGACTCGAGGATTTCTTGCCCAGAAAGTTGGATTGGGTAATTTTTAATGACCTTGAGCCTGATTCAGAGATTTTGGATAGGTATAAAAAACAAAAAGCCAGTTTTGTCAAACCACTTCCAGAGGACGAGGTATCTGGAAGAAAGATTTTTAATCAGGATCTTTTAAGTGTTTCCGGGGATGTGATAAGGCATGATCCGGATAAACTTTCTCAGTTTTTAAGGGCTAAATTTTAAAATTATGCTTCAAGTTTTAGATTTACATATTCACTCCAAATATTCCCGAGCCTGCTCCAAGCATTTGGACCTTCCTAATATCGATAGAACTTGTCGGGTTAAAGGGGTGGACGTGATCGCCACAGGAGACTTTACTTATCCTCAATGGTTTGATCATATAAAGGAGGAGCTGGAAGAAATAGGCGAATCCGGCTTGTATCAGGTTAAAAGATTTAGGGATGGTAAAATAAAGTTCCTGCTATCTACTGAGCTGGCTCTTATCTATAAAGATGGAGGCAAGGCCAGAAGGATTCATCTAATGGTCCATGCTCCGAACATGGAAGCGGCATCCCAGCTAAAGGATTATTTGGATAAACATTTTAATATCCGTTCCGACGGACGTCCTATTTTGGGGATGAGCGCTCCGGAACTTGTTAAGCTTTGTTTAAAAATTCATCCTCGGTTCTTGATCTATCCAGCCCATATCTGGACTCCTTGGTTCGCTGTTTTTGGGTCCAAATCCGGATTTGATAGTTTAGAAGAGTGTTTCCATGATCAGACTGAGCACATTTATGCTTATGAAACAGGGCTTTCCAGTGATCCAGAGATGAATTGGCGACTTTCGGCCCTGGATAACTTGACCACCATATCCAACTCTGACGCCCACAGTTTGCCCAATATCGGCAGGGAGGCCAATGTCATGGACTTAAAAGACTTTGATTATAAGGAGATATACGGGGTCATAAAAAATAAGGACTTGGAAAAATTCCTTGAAACTATTGAGTTCTATCCAGAAGAAGGAATGTATCATTATGACGGTCATCGGGACTGCGGTTTTGTTTGTGGCCCCCAAGAAGCCAAGAAATACAAAAATCTTTGTCCAGTATGTAAAAAACCCCTTACTGTAGGGGTTATGAATAGGGTCGAGGAGTTGGCTGACAGGGAATCTGGTTTTGTACCTAACAAAAGGATACCGTTCAGAAAGTTGGTGGAACTGGATAAAATAATTGCTGAAGCAATCGGTGTTAAGTCCAGAAATTCCAAAAAGGTTCAAGAGATCTATTCAAACCTTATTGATCAACTGGGAAGTGAGTTATATATTTTAACTCGTGTTGACCCGGAAAAGATCAAAGAATTCTCAACCTCTTGGGTAGCCGAAGGAGTCAGAAGGGTTAGAGAGGGGAATCTGATTATAGAGCCTGGTTTTGATGGTCAGTACGGGCATATAAAGATTTTTAGTTCTGAGGAGAGGCAGAATAGACAAAAATCTTTATTTTAATTTCTAATTTTTTTGGGTTATTTGAATAAGACTTATTACATAAAGATAGCTTAAAAAGGCAGAGAGTACCAGGGCTATAGACAGGCTCCCGGCCTGCTTCGGGGGAGTGATGTTTTTTAAGAATCCGCCTCCGAAAATTTCTTCGTTGTTGTTTTGATCAAGTTCTTTTTCTTGGTCTGTTTTTTTCTTATCATTCTCTGTTTGTTTTGAAAATTTTTC
>CAZNAQ010000097.1:0-3062 GCA_964571265.1 uncultured Gammaproteobacteria bacterium
ATTGTGATAACCGGATCCGATAGGAACACTTACAATTCCGTTGTCATTGAAAACATTAGCGTCACTACCTCCGAAAGTGGCAAAGTAATTAGGCTTTAAACCCATTTCTTTATAAGCTTTTTCAAGTCTTTGAAAAAGAAGGTGGTTCCTTTCCAGTCTATATCCCCCGAAAATCAACTCCAGATCGATATGACACTCAGCTCCGAATTGTTTGGCAACCTCGACAAAAATATCACCTATTCTTTCAGCTTCTGCTTGGGCTAATTCTGTTTTGTAACTCCTCAACTCTGCTTGGAGGTAAGCGGTTCCGGGAACGGTATTTCTGGCTGTACCTGCTTTTAAAAGACCGATATTCCAAGTTACTTCTGAATGAGAATACCCCCAAGGAACCTTGGAAATGGCTTGACTGGCCACTTGAAGAGCATTGATGCCCTTTTCTGGTTCTCGAGGATGAACCGCCTTGCCTTGAAACTCAGCATCCATCATCACAAAGGCCGGAGCCTGAGTCACCACCTGGGTAACCGGACCGTCCTCATCCAAAACCAGACCGATCTTAGAGTCTAACAAAGAATAATCCAAATTAATAGACCCTTTCAGTCCAGCTTCCTCCCCTCTGGTAAAAACTACCTCCAAAGACCTGTGACCACTTCCCTTATCTTTCAAATTTCTTAAAAATTCTAAAATAACTGCCAGACCTGACTTAGGATCAGCTCCCAAGATACTATTGCCATCAGAGCGGATAATATCTCCTTCCCTGATAGCCTTTAACCCCGGATTGGGCTCGGGTATATCCAGGTGGGTATTTATCATAATTGGCTCACCCTTACCCGAAATTTTAACAATAATATTACCAAATTCATCTCTCTGGTGATCCAGTTCTAAATCACTCAAAAAAGACTCCACGTATTCAAGGATTCTTTTTTCCTCAGGATGAACCTCGCTTATTTCCACGAGTTCCAAAAAGGTTTTTGCTAATCTTTCTTTCATATATTTTATTTATCTAATCTTTATTCTGCCAAAAAAAAGAGGGTGTGTCTATCACACCCTCTTTGGTTAAAAGTTTTAAATTTTTTGAACAAGCTCTGAAAAAAACCTGTTCACCTCCTCTATCAAACTACCGTTTCTTTTACTCTGTATTTTTTCAAAGACCGACCAGGGAGCTACTCCCTTAAACTTCAATTTTCCGTTTTGTCCAACATAGCCGAAAGCAGTGGAATAAGGAAATATTCCAGCTCTCGACATGGACAGGCACACATTTTTGTAGAAATCGATGTCAGACTTGTCCCGACGCGGGTTGTGGGCTACAAACTCAAAATTGAAGGCCCCTTTTTCAAACCCGCTCTTTCCCAAAAGCTCCACTGCAGTGGAATGACCACCACGACGCAAATTCGGATCATGACCCACGGCCCTGTTATTTGTGGTGTAGATCATGTCCACTTCAAATATACCTGCCTGGTAATAAGAATTGAGGCCGTGAGCGATCTCTCTGACACTCTTCATATTCTTGAGAATGATCTCTCCATCTACCCCCATTTCACTGGGATTGTGAGAAAGGATGTCAGCCAAATAACAACCATGGCCGTCGGTTAAAAAGGTGGCAAAGATGTTGGGAATATAGCCCCATCCCGGAACAACCCAACCACTGGGCTCATACTCACCCGGAACATCCAAGGAATTGATATGAGGATTCAAATCTTCCTCCAGGACGTAATCAGGGATATGATCAGTGCTGTTTTCCTTGTAGAGAGCTGTTTTCAGGATCTCCATCCTGAGCTCATCATTGGCACCCAGGTCGAACAATCGAGAATACTGAGGCATGGTGTAATTAATCTGGCCTAAGCCCGAAGCCGAATATCTGGGCTTTATCCAAATAGGCACGCCTGTTTTCTCTTCCAGCTCTTTCATGGCCCTGAGCAAATCCATAGCAATTCGATCCAGGTAACGGAAAGAACCTCCCTTAACTTTGCGATAAGCGGGAATAGCATCGGTTTGCCCCTTTAAAACATCATACAACTTCGACTTAGACAGGGAAAAATCATTGGCTGAAAAAAAGACCACGTCATCATGGTTATTAAATCTCTGATGATCCTTCTCCACTGTCATGTAGGGCCAATGAAGGATATTCCCTCCTTCAGGTAAGTACCGATGCAGCACTCCGCTTTTGTAAAGCTCTTCGAACCTATCAACCAGATACTCTCTCTGGTTAATGATTTCTCCTTGGACGGAAGACAAAAATTGAGCAAATTTATTTACTATTTTTTTGTGTTCTTTTTGCTCGATCTGCATCAAATCCAGCCACCTGTCTTCAAAGGGAATATAGAGCATCACATGATAAGGGTGGTCCAGTTCCCTGGCCCAAGACTTGACTCTTTTGATCTCTTCAAAACTGATCGGGGGAACCTTGATTAAGGAAAAACTGGGCATAACATGGGCGAATTCCAAAGCCGGAACTAAAGACCTCTCATATCCAGCCAAATTAAGCTTGTGGGCATGTTCTTCGGGTAGGGCTAAGCGCATCCTGGCATCACTGACCACAGCCACCTGAAAATCAACATTGTCACCAAGTTCTTTCAGATAACTTTTCTTGTAAGTCCTGGAATTGAGAAGTCTTAAAAAACCGCCCCCAGAATCATTTCTAAGGTCAATTCCTTCTTTTTTGGCAAACCCGATCAACTTATCACTCCACCTAAACTCCTGACACTCAACACAATTGAGAACTTCCTCAAGAATCCTTTGATAACTTATCATTTTTTCTCCTCCTTCTTTTGGTTTTTTATTTTAAAGAACAAAAATTAAAACCGGCTCTTCTGAGGAGCCGGTTCTAATTTATGAAAACTTTCTTGTTTAATTGGAAAATTCCCACAAACTAAAACCGGTTCGAGACAATCCGAACAAAAAAATAACAAAAATAATCACGTTTTTAGCTTGTAGATTCTTTTTCATATTAAAAATTTTACTTATATTATAATATCACAATTCAGTTTTTATGTCAATGATTTCGAGATTAAAGATGGGGGCAACTCCAAGGTTGCCCCCTAAAAATTCTAAGGAAAATAGTTCTG